>NZ_BAABJP010000007.1:539007-707120 GCF_039543365.1 Actinospineispora eucalypti | reverse complement strand
CTTGGCTCGTATGGAAGGGCATCGTCGCAGACGGGTCCGACAATTTACGACGCTTCACGACCGACCTTCGCATGGTCGACTCCACCCAGCGGGGGCCGCCCCGGACCACCGCCGCCCGGTGGTGCACCGCTGGCTGGAGGGTCTGGCCGGTGTGGTGTTGGTCGCCCTCGGGTCCGGCTCGCCACCGACGCCGCCCGCTGACACGAAACGGCCGGTCCCCGAGTGTGCTCGGGGACCGGCCGTCGTGTACATGCGGGTCGATCAGGTGTGGGTGACGTCCAGGTCGTGCGAGTCCTCGAACCGGGCGTCGTTGTGCGAGCTCACGTCGTCGTGGCTGTCGCTACGGCTGTGGTCCTCGTAGTTCGAGTAGTCGCTGTTGTCGGTGTGGCTCTGGTCCACGCCCTGGTCGGCGTAGCCGTGGTCGCCGGCCACGTTCACCGCGGTGTCCCCGTCGCCGGAGTTGTGCACCGAGGTGTTGGTGTCGTTGTCGCTGTTGTAGCCGTGCGAGTCACCACCCACCGACATGGAGCCGCCGTCACCGAAGCTGGCATGACCGATGTTCGAGCTGGTCGCGTCGCCGGAGCCGAACGAGGTGGTGTTGTCGTCCCCGGTCACCGCCTGGTTGTTGTCGCCGACCACGTTGTGGTCACCGGTGGTGATGTCGCTGTCCCGGATGTCGCCACCCGCGGCCACCGCACCGTCACCCGAGGCCACCACCGGGTCGTTGTCGATGACCTGGTTGAAGTCGCCACCGTCGGTGTCGATGTTCTGGTGGATGGAGTTGTCGATGTTGGTGCTGTGGTCCTCGACGGAGGTGTAGTTGTTGTTGACGTAGCTCTTCAGGTACGTCGCACCGTCGTGGTCGCCGTGGTCGTGGTCGTAGTGCCTCGGCGCCGGGTAGTGCCCGTGGTCGTTGTCCGCGATCAGGGTCAGCGCGTCATACACGTCGGCGCCGCTGAGGTTGTGGAAACCGTGGTCCGCGGCGTACCCGTTCGGGTCATCCAGGAACGCGTCACGGGCGTCCGGGTCGTCCAGCAGGTCGCGCAGCCAATCGAGCAGCGAGGTGCTCATCTCAGTCAACTCCTAGGTCTTGATCGGGGAACGAAGTACGTCGTTGACGGTGACACCGACACTAGGGCGGGTCCTTCACCCGGCAATCGGGGAACCCACCTGGTTCCCCTAGCGCGACACCCAGGCATCGGGCGTTACTCCGATTAGGGGCATAGGGAACCGCTCGGGTGCCGCTCCCCGGCTGGCGAAAACGCCGCGGGCGCCTGGGGCGCCCCACGGCAGCAGGCTGGCCGTGCGGTACCGGCCAGCCCGGCACCTCGGCGAGCGGCGTGTGCGGAAGGTCGTACAGACTGGCCACCGCCTCGGCGTCGGCGTATCACCGGCCCGCCCGGGCGATCGGAGCGATGAGTGCGGCCGAGCAGGCAGCGTTCGCGGCGGGTGCGCGGAGGAGAAGTTCCCAGCCCCTCCGCTCGCCGGTTGGTCGGCAATGCGGTATCGGCCGCTCGCTCGGTGCTCCCCGTGCCCATCCCGCGTACCAGTTCCGCCGTCCCCGTACTCCACACCTGGCCACAAACGATCACAATCGCCTCGTCGGCCTGTCCTGCACGCTGACCGCCCAGAACTCTGAGCAGCGAGAATCGGACCTGTTCGTGCTCGAACCGGTACCGCTGACTGAACTCGTCCGTGGGGTTCTGAGGACCATTTCGACTACCCACGGTCATTCGTGACTCCATCGAGGCCAAGATCATGACCATGGGCAATCGGTAGAGTACTGTTGCGCCGCGACAAATCGATTTCCACTTCTCGGCGGCTCCCCGAAACGCATTCGAGAATGCCGGAAATCCGCTCCCCGACACTCACCGAGAAAGCATTCTAATGCGCAAATTCCCCCTGGTCCTGACCGTCCTCCTCGCCGTCGCCGGCTGTTTCGGCCTCAGCGGCGTGGCCGCCGCCGCACCCAGCGGCCACACCTCACCGGTCGACCTGACCTGCACCGGCAGCGAGACCGTTGACTACCACCCGGGTCTGTTGCTGACCCCGAGAAAGGTCGACGTGGAAGTCCGCGGCGACCTCTCACACTGCAGCTCGTCGGACCACGACCTCACCGCCGGAAAGTACGGCGAGGACTTCCACGCGGAATTGTCCTGCTCCACATTGCTGGCCGGGCGGGAGGGCACCCGGGTCTTCAAGTGGAACAACGGGCACACCAGCACGTTCAAGTTCACCCGGGCGATCAACGACGTCGGCGGGCAGACCACGGTCACCTTCACCGGCACCATCACCGACGGTCAGTTCAACGGTGCCCACGCCGTCGAGCAGGCCGTGATCCCGACGCTCTCCACCGCGAAGTGCCTGGCCCACCCCGGTCCTCACCCGCCTCGGACCGGGCACCGTCCTCCTCACCATCACCAAGCCCTGACCGACCGGGCCAGTTCCTGAACCCTCGGACAGGCCGGAGGCCGGGTCGCAGGGCCTTCGGGCGCCACACCAGGCCGGCGCGGCGACCTGCCGGCCGGGAACCAGGTCCGCCTCCACCGGCCGCGCGTCACCCTTGAGCGAGCGCCACAGGTGGTCGCCTAGTACCACAGAGTGAAACTGGCAATTAAGCCGGCGGCGCCACCTCACCGCGCCATCCGCCGGTCGCGGTCCCCTGGTGCTCGATGTACTCCTTGAAGCGGGTCAGGTCCCCCTTGGTCTGCAGGCCCACCATGCCGAGCGCCGCGCCCGCCTTCTCGGTGAAGCCCTCCGGCTCGAACTCCAGCTGGAGGGTCACCCGGCTGCTGTGGTCGTTCAGCCGGTGGAAGGTGACCACACCGGCGTGGTGCAGGCCGTCCACGGTCTTCCACGCGATGCGCTCGTCCGGGTGCTGCTCGGTGATCTCGGCGGTGAACTCCCGGCGGACGCCCTCCACCTTGGTCGTCCACCGGGTGGTGGTCGGGGTGATCTGCCGGACGTCCTCGACCCCGCCCATGAACTCCGGGAAGGTCTCGAACTGGGTCCACTGGTTGTACGCGATGCGCACCGGGACGGCGACATCGACGGAGTCCTGGATGCTCTTCAAGGTCGGAGCCTCCTCTGTCTCGATCGACTACTGGCGAACCCGGCACATACCCGCCCCGCCCGGCCGGAAACACCCCTCCCCGCGCATGTGGAAGCATCGAACGCGTGAGCATCGTGCTGGGCATCGAAACCTCCTGCGACGAGACCGGCGTCGGGCTGGTCCGCGACGGGGTACTGCTCGGCGACGCGCTGGCCTCCTCCATGGACGAGCACGTGCGGTTCGGCGGGGTGGTGCCGGAGATCGCCGCCCGGGCCCACGTCGCCTCGCTGGTGCCGTGCGTGCGGGAGGCGATGGCCAAGGCCGGCGCCAAGCCGGAGCACATCGGCGCGATCGCGGTCACCGCGGGACCGGGGCTGGCCACCGCGCTGCACGTGGGGGTGGCCGCCGCCAAGGCGTACGCGGCCGCCTGGGGCGTGCCGCTCTACGGCGTGCACCACCTGGCCGGGCACGCCGCCGCCGACCTGCTGGAACACGGCGCGCTGCCGGCCAGGAGCGTGGCGCTGATCGTGTCCGGCGGGCACACCTCGCTGCTCGCGGTCGGCGACCTGGCCCGCGACGAGGTGGTACACCTCTCCGACACCATCGACGACGCGGCCGGTGAGGCGTTCGACAAGGTGGCCCGGATCATCGGGCTGCCCTACCCCGGCGGCCCGTCCATCGACCGGGCCGCGCGCGAAGGTGACCCGAACGCGATCGCCTTCCCCCGCCCGCTCACCGGCCCGCGCGACCCCGAGCTGGGCTTCTCCTTCTCCGGGCTGAAGACCGCGGTGGCCCGCTGGGTGGAGCGGTGCGAGTCGGACGGCCGGCCGGTGCCGGTGCCGGACGTGGCCGCGTCCTTCCAGGAGGCGGTGGCCGACGTGCTGACCTCGAAGGCGATCCTGGCCTGCCGGCGCCAGGGGGTGGACACCCTGGTGGTCGTCGGCGGGGTGGCCGCGAACAGCCGGGTCCGCTCGCTGGCCGAGCAGCGCTGCGCCGAGGCGGGCATCACGCTGCGGGTACCGCCGATGCGCCTGTGCACCGACAACGGCGCCATGATCGCCGCCGTCGGCGACCTGCTGGTGCGGGCCGGCGCGGAACCGACCGGGCTGCACGTGTCCGCCCGCCCCAGCGTGGTGCTGGAGCGGGCGCAACTGGTCTGACCGCTCACTCCGCCGGGCTGTAGGTGGCGGTGAACCTCACCGTGCCCCTCCCACCCGTCGCCTCGAACGGGTTGTCCATCACGAACGAGAAGGTCATCCTCTCGCCCGGATCGCAGGTGAACGCCCGCCGCGCCACCACCTGGCCGTTCGCCTTGACGTTCACCATCCCGTCCGCCCGCCGCACGCCGTTGTTGACCAGCTCCATGTTGATCAGGCAACTGGACGTGTAGCAGGGCGTTTTATCGGTCAGGCGCACGTCGAGGCCGCTGAGGTCGGGCGTCCCGGGCGGCGCCCCGGGCGAACCCGGGTAGGCCGGAGCTACGGCCGGCGGCCGGGCCGGGCGGTCGGCGGGCGGATCGGCCGTCACGCCCGCCCACAGCAGTACGCCTCCGACCCCCAGGACACCGAGCAGCCCGCAGATCGCCAGGATGATTACCGGAACCTGCCAGTCCGGGCGTCGCGCCGGCGGCACGACATGGACGGCCGGGTACGGAGCCCGGTAAGTGGACGCCGCGGGGTGTGGGGTCCGGTAGCCGGGCGACGTGGGGCGAGGGGTGGCGAACGCCGGTTGGTGGTACATCGCACGGCTCCCGTTCGGTCGGCGGCTGGGCTTGCCGGTACCGACCCCGCGCGGCGGCCAGCGGTTGGGGTCAGATTCGTCCGAGCACCGCGCGTACCTCGATCTCGATGACCACTCGTTGCGGGTTGGGCCGGGGTTGCCGGTAGCGCTCGGCGTACCGGCGTTCGGCCTCGGCCACCCGGTCCGGCTCGGCGCGCACCCGGGCCATGCCCTGCACCGACGACCAGCGCCCGCCGTCCACCTGGCTCACCGCCACCGGGGCGCCCCCGTCGCCGGCCGCCCGCACGTTCGCCGCCTTCACCGAGCCGGATGACGTGATCACCCGGGCCACCCCGGCCTCGAGGTCCAGCGTGGCCCCCACCGCGACCGCGTGCGGCCGTCCGTCGGGCCGAACCGTGCTCAGCACGCACACCCGGCGCTCGGTCCAGAACTCGCGGAACCCCGGGTCCGCCGCCGCTTCATCCCACCGCATCGGCCAAGTCTCCCCCGGACCCGCCCCGCACCCCCGTCGACAACAGCTACCGGACGTGCCCGGCCCCAGCGAGCCGCCTCGCCGAGGGGCAGCACAGTCCCCTTTCGATCATGAATTCAGGGGACTGGGCTGCCACTCGACGCCTCTGACCCAGCATGCGGGCGAGGCGGGCGCGGGCACCGGCCCAGTCTCTGTCACATCCCGGCGCGCCGCTCCGTCAAGCAGGTGTAACCACGGACGAAACGGCACGGGAGTGCACCATGGAAGCTCGTTTGAACCTGTTCACCAATCCGGTCGCGGTCAAGTTCCTGCGGCACGTCGTCGCGGCGAGCAAGTCGCTCGTGGACGCGCCGCTGCCGGCCGCGACGGCCGAGCTGATGCGGATCAGGGCGAGCCAGATCAACGGCTGCGGGTTCTGCCTGGACATGCACACCAAGGACGCCACGGAGGCCGGGGAGGACCCGACCCGGCTGCACCTGGTCGCCACCTGGCGGGAGGCCACGGTGTTCACCGAGGCCGAGCGCGCCGCCCTGGAGCTGACCGAGGAGGGCACCCGGATCGCCGACGCGGCCGGCGGCGTCAGCGACGGGGTCTGGGCCAACGCGGCCAAGCACTACGACGAGGACCAGCTGGCCGCGCTGGTCTCGCACATCGCGATGATCAACACCTTCAACCGGCTGAACGTGATCACCCAGCAGCCGGCCGGCAGCTACACCCCCGGCCAGTTCGACTAGAGCCGAGGCGCTAGGTCCCTCGACCGCCGGCCACCCGGCGCACGGTGAGCACGTTGAGCAGCGCCGAGGCGATCAGCAGGATGCCGAGGGCGGCCAGCTGGTACTGGCCGCCCTCACTGCCCTCGAAGGCCAGCAGGATGCCCGCGTTCAGCCAGACCACGAGCAGCGCGGCGACCAGTACGCCACCCACTCGGCCGATGCCACCGGCGATGGCCACGCCGCCCAGCACCGCGATGGTGATCGCGGGCAGCGCCATGCCGTTGCCGGTGCTGCCGGCGTCGGGCCGGGCCGAGGCGAACTGGGCCACGGTGACCACCCCGGCCACCCCGGAGAGCACCCCGGACAGCAGGTAGGCGCGGAACCGCACGGACGCCACGTTGAGGTTGGCGAACCGGGCCGCCGTCTCGTTGGTGCCCACGGCGTAGAGCCGCCGGCCGTACGACGTCCGGTTCACCAGCAGCCACACCAGCACCGCGCTGGGCAGCAGGAAGGTGAACACCTGCAGTGGCACCGACAGGTCGCCGAACAGCGGCACCGACGACGTCAGACCGGCCAGCTCCTGCACCGGCCGGTTGGAGATGGGCGCCGCGTTGGTACTGACCAGGGCCAGCGAGCCGTACCCGTAATAGGTGGCCAGCGTGGCGATCAGCGCGGGAAATCGCAGGTAGGCGACCAGCACGCCGTTCACCGCGCCGAGCGCGGCGCCGACCAGCAGCGCGGCCACCACCGAGGGCAGTACCGGCCATCCCCACTTGCCGACCATGAAGCCGAACGCCATGCCGACCACGGAAACCATCGACCCGACCGAGAGATCGATCCCACCGCGCCCGGACACCATCACCACGAACTCGGCCAGCCCGAGCAGGCACAGCGGCACCACGTTGTCCAGCGTGGCGCCGAGGTAGGGCAGGTCGTAGGGGGCGGTCAGGTAGCCCTGCGCGGACAGCACCGACATCCAGACCAGCAGCACCGCCAGCAGCACCGCCAGCAGCGCCACCCGGTCCGTGAGCAGGCGTTCCAGTGCGCGCCTCACAGCGACCGCCTCCGCCGCTCGCGCAGCAGGTCCACCCCGACGGCGACCACGATGAACAGGCCGATGAACAGCTCGGTGAGGTCGCTGCGCCAGCCCAGCAGGGTGACCGCACTGGTCACCGTGGCCACCAACAGCGCGCCCAGCATGGTGCCGAGCACGGTGCCCCGCCCGCCCAGGATGCTGGTGCCGCCGATCACCACCGCCGCGATCACCTGCAGCTCCAGGCCGACGCCGAAGTTCTGCTGCACCGTGCCGGCCGAGCCGACCGTCACGCACGCGGCCAACCCGACCAGCAGGCCGGTGACCAGGTACACCCCGACCAGCCGCCGGGTCACCCCGATACCGGCCAGCCGGGCGCCCTCGGCGTTGCCGCCGATCGCGTAGAGGTGGCGCCCGGTCGGCACGTACCGCATGTAGACCCAGGCCAGCGCGGCCAGCACGACCGCCAGCAGGAACGCGGTGGGCAGCCCGGCCAAGGTCCCGGGTGAACCGCCGCCGAGGAAGGCCAGCGAGGGCGGCACGCCGTCCACCTGCTCGCCGTCGAAGACCCGGTAGGCCAGGAAGCGGTAGAGGTTGAGCGTGCCGAAGGTGATGATGATCGGGTGCACCCGGCCGTAGGCGGTCAGCACGCCGTTGGCCAGCCCCAGCAGCGCCCCCAGCAGCAGCGCCACCAGCAGCGCGCCCGGAGCCGCCCACTGCGCGTCGCGCAGCAGCTTGCCCACCACCACGGCGACCACCACCAGCGTGCTGCCCACCGAGACGTCGATCCCGGCGGTCACGATCACCGCGGTCATGCCCACGCCGATGATCGCCACCGGGGACATGCTGAACAGGA
Source organism: Actinospineispora eucalypti (assembly GCF_039543365.1). Taxonomy (NCBI): domain Bacteria; kingdom Bacillati; phylum Actinomycetota; class Actinomycetes; order Pseudonocardiales; family Pseudonocardiaceae; genus Actinospineispora; species Actinospineispora eucalypti. Next base: position 699,254 of record NZ_BAABJP010000007.1, on the reverse strand, counting down.
TGTTGTGCAGGTTCGCGCCGCTGAAGAAGGTGTCCGTGGCCAGGCCCAGCACCAGCCAGAGCACCGCGACCACCCCGACCAGCGCCAGCTCCTGGCCCTCCACCGCCCGCGCGGTGATCCGCTTCGGGGCCGTCTTCGGGGTCGTCGGGGCGGTCACGAACGGGCCTCCGAGACGTCACCGGCGGCGGCCGCGAGCACATCGGCCTGGCTGGCGCCCGGCCCGAAGGAGGCGGTGATCCGGCCGGCCCGCACCACCAGCAGCCGGTCGGCCAGGCGCAGCACCTCGGGCAGGTCGGTGGAGACCACCAGCACCGCGCTGCCCTGCTCCGCCTGGCCCCGCACCAGCTGGTGGATCTCCTCCTTGGCGCCGACGTCGACGCCCTGGGTCGGCTCGTTCAGCAGCAGGACCTCGGGGCGGTCCACCAGCGCGCGGGAGATCACCACCTTCTGCTGGTTCCCACCGGACAACGTGCCGACCAGGCTGTTCACCCCCGGCGTCTTGATCGCCACCCGGCGCACGAAGTCGGCCGCCACCCGCCGCTCGGCCGCCCGGTCCACCCAGTACCGGGGCCTGCTGAGCCGCACCAGGTTGCCCACCGAGATGTTGAACGCCACCGACTTGCTCTCGAACACCCCGGCCACCTTGCGGTTGGCCGGCACCAGCCCGATCCCGGCGCGCGCGGCGTCGCTGGGCCGGCGCAGGGTCACCGGGCGGTCGTGCACGACGACCGTGCCCGAGGTCGCCGGGTCGATGCCGTAGAGCGCGTTGGCGATGTGCTCGGTACCCGACCCCACCAGCCCGTACAACGCGACGATCTCCCCGGCGTGCAGCTCGAAGGACACCTCGGTGAACGCGGGCGGGCGGCTCAGCCCGGTCACCCCGAGCACCACCGGGGCGTCCTGGTCGACGGAACCTCGGCCGGCCGACTCGGTCAGCTCGCCGCCCACCATGAGCTCGGCGATCTCCCGCACGCTCAGCTCGGCGGACGGGCGGTCGGCCACCACCCGGCCGTCGCGCAGCACGGTGACCCGGTCGGCGATCTGGGCCAGCTCGTCCAGCCGGTGCGAGATGTAGACGATGCCGACGCCGTCCGCCCGGGCCGCCCGGATGGCGGTGAACAGCCGCTCGATCTCCGAGTCGGTCAGGATCGCCGACGGCTCGTCCAGCACCAGCACCCGCGCGTCCCGGCCGCGGAGAGCAGCGTCAGCGGAACGACCCCGACGACTGAGCGCCTTGGCGATCGACACCAGCTGCTGCTCGGCCACCGGCAGGTCGGCGACCCGGGAGTCGGCGATCGCCGGGTCCAGCCCCAGCCGGCGCAGCAGGGCCACCACCTCGGCGCGCTGCCGGGACCGGTCCAACAGCCGGCGCCGGGTCAGCTCGCGGCCGAGGAACACGTTCTCGGCCACCGACAGCTCACCGAACAGCTGCGGCTCCTGGTACACCGTGGCCAGCCCGGCGGCCAGCGCCTCGGCGGTGGAGCCGCCGGCCAGCCGCCGCCCGGCGATGGTGATCTCGCCCGCGTCCAGGGTCTCCGCGCCGGACGCGATCTTGATCAGCGTGGACTTGCCGGCGCCGTTCTCCCCCACCAGCGCGTGCACCTCACCGGCCCGGACCTCGAAGTCCACCCCGTGCAGCACCCGCACCGGGCCGTAGCTCTTCCTGATCCCGGCCAGCGTCAGCAGTGCAACCATGCGTCAGTAGCTGAACTTGTCGACGTTCGCCGGGGTGAGCACCAGCGGTTCACCGAGCAACAGCGTCTTCTGGGCCGCGTCGTACTTCACCGCCGGCAGCGCCTCGCTGACCCGGTTGGTCTCGGCCAGCGGGGTGCCCTTCACCGACTGGGTGGCCGCCCACGCGGTCAGGTAGCCCAGGTTCTCCACGTCCCACAGCACCGAGCCGGCCGAGGCGCCGCTGGCCAGGTACCCCTTCATGGACTGCGGGGTGCCCACGCCGACGGTCTGCACCGTGCCGATCTTGCCGGCCTCGGTGACCGCCTGGGCCACGCCGGTGGCCGAGGTGGTGCACTGGCCGACCAGCCCGGTCAGGTCCGGGTGGGCGTTCATCAGGTCCTTGGACATGGCCACGGCGGCGTTCTGGTCCTCGCCGGCGTAGACCACGTCGATGAGCTGGGCGTTCGGGTACTTGGACGCCGCGTACGGTTTCTCCACGTCGATCCAGGAGTTCAGGTTGGCGGCGGTCTGCCCGCAGGACACGATGGCGAACTTGCCCTTGCCGCCCATCTTGGTCAGCAGGGTGTCCACCACGACCTCGCCGATGCCCTTGGGGCTGGCCTGGTTCACGAACGCCTCGCGCACCGAGTTGGGCGCGTCGGTGTCCGAGGTGAGCACCTTGATGCCCTTGGACTGGGCCTCGGCCAGCACCGGGGCGATGGAGTCCGGGTCGTTCGGCGCGACCACGATCGCGCTCACCCGCTGCTGGATCAGCGAGCGCACGATGCTGGTCTGCGCCGCCGGGTCGGCGGTGGTGGGGCCGTTGTAGATCCACTGCACGCCGAGCTCCTGGGCGGCTTTCTTCCCGCCGGTGTTCATCGCCTCGAAGTACGGGATGCCCTGGATCTTCGGCACGAACGCGATCTTGACCTGGGCACCGTTGCCGCCCGCGCCGCCGCTCTCCGTCTTCTTGCTGCACCCGGACAGGGCGAGGGCAGCGGCCAAGACCAGCGTCGCGCCCACCGTCAGGGACCTGGACCACTTCGTCATCTGTGTTCCCCTCACGCCGACAAGGAGGACACTCTAACTCGAACTCGACCGACCGGAAATCGTTCTCTCGTCAACTACCAGGTGACCGGCAGCGAGGTCACCGCGTACACGATGGAGAACGGCCGATAGGTCAGCTCCACCTCGGCCACCGCCAGCTTCAGCTCCGGGAAACGGCGCAGCAGGGCGGGGTAGGCGATCGCCATCTCCCGGCGGGCCAGCTCAGCGCCCACGCAGCGATGGATGCCGTACCCGAAGGCCAGGTGCGAGCTGACCGTGCGGGAGGGGTCCACCCGCTCCAGGTCCGACCCGAGGAACGGGTCCCGGTTCGCCCCGGACAGCGAGCAGATCACCATGTCCCCCGGGCCGATCCGCTGCCCGCCGATCTCCACCTCCCGGCGGGCCCACCTCGGGAACGCCACCTGCACCACCGAGATGTACCGCAGCAGCTCGTCCACCAGCGGGTACACCCGGTCCGGGGCCAACGCCGCCGCGCGCTGCTCCGGTTCGCGGAGCAGGATCAGCGTGCCCAGCGCCAGCATGCTGGCCGTGGTGTCGTGGCCGCCGGTGAGCAGGCCGTCGGCCAGCCCGGCCAGCTCCCGGTCGGTCAGGTCGTCGCCGTGCTCGCGGATCAGCCGGCCCAGCAGCCCGTCACCCGGCTCGGCGCGCTGCCGGGCGACCAGGCCGCCCAGGTAGGCCACCGACTCGTTGACCGCGTCCACCCCGCTGTCCAGCGCGCCGGAAAGGTCGAACCGGTTGTTGGACAGCCGCTGGAAGTCGTCGCGCTCCTCGTCCGGCACACCGAGCAGCTCGGAGATCACCAGCGCGGGGATCGGCTGGGCGAAGGTGCTCACCAGGTCCACCGGCGTCTCCGGGTCGGCCGCGCGCGCGGCCGCCATGTCGTCCAGGCACCCCTCCACCACTTCGGTGATGCGCGGCTCCAGCGCGCGTAACCGTTTGGCGGTGAACTCGGGCAGGAGCAGCTTGCGCAACCTGGTGTGTTTGGGCGGGTCGGCCATGCCCAGGCCACCGGGATCGCGGTCCTCGGTGGGGCCGCCCATGTTGGCCAGGTTGGCGAAGTCGTTGCTGAAGCGGTCGGCGTCGCCGAGTACGGCGCGCGTCTCGGAGTAACCGGTGACCAGCCATGCCGTGGGCCCGTTCGGGATCACCAGCGGACTGACCGGACGCTCGGCGCGCAACTGGCCGAGCTCCGGCACCGGGTCGAGACCGTTGCGGAGGAACTGCACCAGGGTCAGGGTTGGCTCGGACATCAATCCGGATAGTTGCCGACGACCGGCGACCGCCTTTCACCGGGGTAGGAAAAAGCCGGCAAAATCACCCCATTTTCTTTGCCATCGGCAAGGGTATTATTGACTTCGTCATAGATCTTGCCTACCGAGTGGCGAAAGGCCTGGCCATGCCGATCAGCACGACGCTCAGCGACGGGACCCGGAGCCGGCAAGTGACCCAGGTCCGCGCCTTCAACCGCTTCTACACCCGGATCATCGGCGCGCTCCGCGCCAACCTCCTGGACTCGCCGTTCTCCCTGGTGGAAGCCAGGATCATGTACGAGCTGGGGCAGCTGCCGGACGGCCTGGAGGGGGCGGCGCTGCGCCGCATGCTGGACCTGGACCCCGGCTACCTGAGCCGGGTTCTCACCAAGCTGGACACCAACGGCCTGGTCAGCCGCACCACCAGCGCGACCGACGGGCGCCGGCAGATCATCCGGCTCACCGAGGCCGGCCGCGCCGCGTTCGCCACCCTGGACCAGGGCTCGGACGACGCCGTGGCCGAGCTGATCGACCCGCTCGACCCGGAACAGCGCGCCCGCCTGGTCGAGGCCATGGTCGCCATCGAGCAGGTGCTCGGCGATCGCCCGGCCGCCCGGGGCTTCGTGCTGCGGCCGCCGGAGCCCGGCGACCTGGGCTGGGTGGTGGCGCGCAACGGCGCGCTGTACGCGGAGGAGTTCGACTGGGATGCCTCCTACGAGGCACTGGTGGCCCGGATCGTGGCCGACTACGCACAGAAGCACGACCCGGCCCGAGAGGCCTGCTGGATCGCCGAGCTGCACGGCCGCCGGGTCGGCGCGGTGTTCTGCGTCACCGACGCCGACGACCCGACCGGGCGGACCGCCCGGCTCCGCCTGCTGCTGGTGGAGCCCTCCGCGCGCGGCCACGGCATCGGCGAGCGGCTGGTCGACGAGTGCGTGCGGTTCGCCCGGCGCAACGGCTACGACCGGATGACCCTGTGGACCAACTCGGTGCTCGCGTCGGCCCGGCGGATCTACCAGCGGGGCGGCTTCACCCTGGACTCGGAGAACGAGCACCACAGCTTCGGGCAGGACCTGGTGGGCCAGACCTGGTCACTGAAGTTGAACTGAGATTACTGAGTGTAGTCGTCTACTTTGCGGACACGGTGATTCATCCCATTGAGTGTCGATGCCATGCTGGGCATACGGACATCTGCGTAACTGTTCGCATTACACGTATGGGCCGAACGCTGGAGGAGACGACGTCGTGTTGCACGGACGCTGGCAGAGCCTGGGCTCGCCGATCCGGTTGGTCTCGGCGGTGCTGAGCATTCTGTTGCTGACCGGCCCGCTGCTGCTGTTCGCCACCGGCACCGCGTCCGCGCACGGCCCCAACGAGCTCACCGCCAGCGAGCCGCCGGCCCACTCCACGGTGTCCGAACCGCCGAAGCGGGTGGTGCTGAACTTCAAGTGGCGGGTGCGGCCCGGGTCGGCCGTGGTCACCGTGCTGGGGCCGGACGGGCGCACCGAGTGGCAGCAGGGGAAACCCGGGGAGCTGGAAAACTCGGTGGGTGTCGACCTGCGCCGGCTGGACGGCGCGGGCCACTACGAGATCCGGTACAGCGGGCTCAGCAAGCGCGGCCACCCGTTCCAGGGCAGCACCGGGTTCACCCTGGCGGCCGGGGTGGCGGGCCGCGGCGGCCTCCCGGTGGCCTGGGTGGCCGGCGTCGTGCTGATCACCGCGCTGGCGACTACCGTCGGAGTTCAGCTGAACCGCCGCCTTCCCTGAAGCCGCCTTCCCGCAAGGAGCCACCCCGCATGGAGTACCGCAAGCTCGGCGCCACCGGGCTGGACGTGTCCCGGATCTGCCTCGGCTGCATGAGCTTCGGCCAGCCGGACCGGGGCGGCCACCCCTGGTCCCTGGACGAGGAACGGTCCCGGCCGCTCATCCGCCGGGCGGTCGAGGCCGGGATCAACTTCTTCGACACGGCCAACGTCTACTCCGCCGGCACCAGCGAGGAGATCACCGGCCGGGCACTGCGCGAGTTCACCGACCGCGACGAGGTCGTCATCGCCACCAAGCTGAACGGGCGGATGCGCCCCGGGCCGAACGGCGCCGGGCTGTCCCGCAAGGCGGTGCTCACTGAGATCGAGCACAGCCTGCGCCGGCTGGGCACCGACTACGTGGACCTCTACCAGATCCACCGGTGGGACCCGAACACCCCGATCGAGGAGACCATGGAGGCGCTGCACGACGTGGTGCGCTCCGGCAAAGCGCGCTACATCGGCGCATCCTCCATGTGGGCCTGGCAGTTTGCCAAGGCGCAGTACACCGCCGAGCGGAACGGCTGGACCAAGTTCGTCAGCATGCAGGACCACTACAACCTGCTCAACCGCGAGGAGGAGCGGGAGATGCTCCCGTTGTGCGCGGACCAGGGCGTCGGGGTGATCCCCTGGAGCCCGCTGGCCCGGGGCCGGCTGACCAGGGACTGGGACACCAGCACCGCGCGCAGCGAGACCGACGAGTTCGGCAACAAGCTGTACGTGGACTCCGACCGGGACATCGTCGCCCAGGTGGCCAAGCTGGCGTCGGCGCGCGGGGTACCCCGCGCCCACGTAGCCCTCGCCTGGCTGCTCAGCAAGCCGGTGGTCACCGCCCCCATCGTCGGCATCACCAAACCCGAACACCTGGACGACGCCGTAACCGCGGTAAACCTCACCCTGGACGCGGACGAGATCACCCAACTCGAAACCCCCTACGCCCCCCACTCCGTCGCCGGCTTCGCCTAACCTCCCTTCCCGCGAGTCGGGAATCTAGGTACGGCGAGTCGGGAAACTAGGTACGGCGAGTCGGGGATCCGGGTACGGCGAGTCGGGCATCCAGGCACACCTAGACACGGCTAGCCGGCCAGGTGGCGCGCCATGGCCTCGGCCGGCGCGGACAGGGCCGCCCGTTCGCGGCAGCACAGCAGCAGGCTGCGCCGCGCCCAGGCGTTGTCCAGCCGCACCGCGACCAGCCCCAGCTCCGCGCGCCACCGGTCCACCGCCGCCTCCGGCAGCACCGCCACGCCAATCCCGGCCGCGACCGCCCGGCAAACCGCCTCGGTGCCGCCCAGCCGCGCGCGGTACCTGGGCCGCAGACCCAGCGGCTCGGCCTGCCCCGCCAGGTGCTCCTGGAACGGGTTGCCCGCCCCTCGCCCGACGAACGGGTGCTCCAGGCACTCGCTGAACGACACTTCCGGCCTACCGGCCAGCGGATGGCCCGGCGGGCACACCACGACCAGCGGATCGGGCCGCAGCGGTTGTGTCTCCAGCCCGCCGTGGTCCACCGTGTCGGCGATGATGCCCAGCTCGGCGCGCCCCTCCCCGACCGCGGCGACGATCTCGTGGCTGGGCCGCTCCTCGGCCTGCACGTCGATGTCCGGGTGCTCGGCGAGGAACTCGGCCAGCGCGGTGGGCAGCAGCGTCTCTATCGCTGAGGTGTTCGCGGGCAGCGGCAGCGAGTTCCGCGCGCCGTCGGCCAGCCGGGCCAGCTCGGCGCGCATCCGGGTCCACTGCCGCACCACCGTCCGGGCGTGCGCGACCAGCAACCAGCCTTCGGGTGACGGGGTGACACCGCGCCGGTGCCGGAGCAGCAGCGGCGCGCCGAGCGCCTGCTCCATCGCCTTGATCCGCGCGCTGGCCGAGGCCAGGGAGAGGTGCGTTTGCGCCGCCCCCTGGGTGATGCTCCCCCGATCCACCACGTCCAGGAACAGCTGCAGGTCGGTCAGGTCGTAGGACACGGTCCCGCATCGTATGCCTTCGACACAGCCGAAGGCTAACCCCTGAGTTTCCGCATTGTGAAAGCCCGACCGCCGGGGCAACCTGGGCGCATGACCGCAACCGAGGTGACCGAACGACGCATCCTGCCCGGCTGGGCACTCGACGCCTGGGCGGACCGGCTGCTGGAGCAGGCCGGCGTCGGGGTGACCATCCTGGACCGGGCCGGACACGTCATGTACTTCAACAAGTGGGCCTCGGAGAACCTGGACCGAAAGACCGAGTACCTCGGCGTCGACGTGCGCAACCGGCACCGCCGGAGCATCACCAACCCCCGGTTCGACGCCATGATCGCGCTGTTCGAGAACGGCCGGACCGAACCGGTGCGCTACGTCGCCCGCCCGTACGGCAAGACCACCATCCTGGTCACCGTCTCGCCGATCAAGGTGGACGGCGAGCTGGTCGGTTTCTCCCAGATCGTGCTGCTCAAGGACGAGGTGCAGGAGCTGTGCGCCCGGTTCGACGAGTCCGGCAACGAGTCCTTCGAACGCGAGATGCTGGGTTAGTGTCTCCCGCACGCGCCTGACTGGGCGCGTGCTCGGCCAGCGCCTTCGGCGCTAACGCCCGGCGGCGTAGCCCTGGGAGCCGCGCGGGTTGGCGGCGGCGGCCAGGTGACCGGGCTCGCGGGCCACGGCGGAGAGCCGGCCCACGCTCCACGGCTCCCGCTCCACCACCCGGTGGCCCCGGCGGCGCAGCTCGGCCAGCACCTCCGGGGCGAACCGGTTCTCGGCGGCGACCTGGCCGGGATGCGCGGCCCGGGGAAAGAACGAGCCGGGGAAGTGCTCGCTGTGCAGCGCAGGCGCCTCGATCGCCGCCTGCAGGCCCAGCCCGCCGTGCACCAGGGCCAGGAAGAAGTGCAGGCTCCACTGGTCCTGCTGGTCCCCGCCCGGGGTGCCGAAGGCCAGCCACGGCTCCCCGTCGCGCAGCGCGAAGCTCGGCGACAGCGTGGTGCGCGGCCGCGCCCCCGGGCGCAGGGAGTTCGGCAGGCCCTGGTCCAGGGCGAACATCTGGCCCCGGGTGCCCAGAGCGAACCCCAGCGCGGGAATCGTCGGCGAGCTCTGCAGCCACCCGCCGCTCGGCGTCGCGGAGACCATGTTGCCCCAGCGGTCCACCACGTCCAGGTGGCAGGTGTCCCCGTTCACCCGGCCGCTGGCCGCGACCCTGGTCGGCTCGCCGACACCGAGCCCGGCCATGCCGAGCCCTCCCGCGCCGACCAGTTCTCCCCCACCGGAGCTCGCGTACGCGGGCAGCCTCGGCGCGCGGCCGCCCGGGCTCCCCGGCCGCAGCTCGTCGCTGGCCGACGGGCCGATCAGCGCCCGCCGCTGTGTGGTGTAACCGGCGTTGAGCAGCAGGGGCAACGTGTCCGGCTCGGCGCTGTCGCCGTACCAGGCCTCCCGGTCGGCGAACGCCAGCTTGGCCGCCTCGATCACCACGTGCAGGTAGTCCGGCGAGCCGTAGCCCAGTTCCCCGGAGCCGAGGCCCATCCCGTCCAGCAGGGCCAGCTGCTGGCCGAACACCGGGCCCTGGCCCCACAGGTCGGTCTTGAGCACCTGGTAGCGCCCGGCGTAGTCGAACCGCACCGGCTGCTCCACGGTCGCCGACCACCGGGCCAGGTCGTCGGCGGTGAGCAGCCCGGCGTGCTCCCGGCCGGAGGTGTCCAGCCAGGCCCGGCCGGCGCTGAACCGCCCGATCTCCTCGGCCACCCAGCCCCGGTACCAGGCGTCCCGGGCCGCCGAGATCCCCGCCTCTCGGCTCGGCCGGCCGCGCGCCTCCTCGGCCAGCCGCCGGTAGGTCTCGGCCAGTGCCGGGTTGGTCATCCAGGCACCCGCCGCCGGCGCGGCGCCTCCGGGCAGCCAGGCCGCCGCCGAGGTCGGCCAGTGCTCGGTGAACAGCTCGTCCACCAGCTCGATCGTCGCGGCGGCGGTGGCCGGCAGCGGGTAACCGGCGGTGGCGTAGGAGATCGCGTAGTCCAGCACCTCGGGCAGGCCCCAGCTGCCCCACCGTTCGAGCAGCAGCGTCCAGACGCCGAACGCGCCGGGCACGGTGGCCGCCAGCGGTCCGGTACCAGGCATCAGGTCCAGGCCCAGCCCCTCCAGATGGGCGATGGTGGCGGCCGCCGGCGCCACGCCCTGCCCGCACACCACGTGCGCCGCGCCCTCCCGGGCGTCCCAGAGCAGCAGCGGGACCTCGCCGGCCGGGCCGTTCATGTGCGGCTCGACCACCTGGAGCACGAATCCGGCGGCGGCGGCCGCGTCGAACGCGTTGCCGCCGCGTTCCAGCACGCTCATCGCGGTGCCGGAGGCCAGCCAGTGGGTGGACGCGGCCATACCGAACTGGCCCAGGAGCTGCGGTCGAGGAGGTGTCACAGAGTAGACAGCGTACGTGTGACGTCGCGCGCGGCGCGAGCCACCAACTCGCCCGTGCCCTTCGGCGGCGCCTGGTGGCTGAACAGCACCGAGATCGACGCCAACAGGCCGCTCCGGGTCGACACCGAGGCGGCGAAGCAGTACACCCCTGGCGCCACGTCCTGATGGTCGATGGCCAGCGCGGAGTGGTCGGTCAGCCGGTCCCGGACGCGCTTCCACTCCCGCCAGGAGTACCCGGGCGGAAGCAGGTGCGGGGGTTGCGCGGCCAGCAGTACCTGCCCGACGGCCGTGCGCACCACCCGTTCGTCGGCGATGCTCAGGTGCTGGCTGTTCTCCGCGCCCGTGCCGGCGCCGGCCACCACCCGCATCTCGCCGCCGTCCAGCACCGCCACCATCGCGGCGGCCGCGGTGAGGCGGGCCAGGGTCCGGCACGGCACCAGCGATGCCCGGCGCAGCGCCGGGTCCGGCTGCCAGCCCCGCCCCAGCCGGGCCAGCGTGCGGCCGATGTAGTAGCGCTGGTTGTGCCGCTGCACCGCCCCACGCGCGACCAGCTGCTCCAGCAGCCGGTGGGTGGTGGCCTTGGGCAGGCCGCTGTCCCGCGCCAGCTCGGACAGCCCGGCCCCGTGCTCGGCCCGGGACAACGTCTCCAACAGATCGAACGCGCCGTCCAGCACGCCCCTGCCGCCACCCTCGGTGGTCATCTCCACCTCGCACGCCCGTGCCCAGGCCAACCGTCCTAGCGTACCGACCGGACGTGATATCTGGGGTCCACTCAGCGGACCGATGCCTTGTTGACACCACTCCCCGAACGGATGATCAGCCGGGATCGCGACCGGGGGGTGCTGGTGGTGAACGTGCCGCTGCGCCTGCTGTCGTCCCTGCTCATGGCGGTGCCGCTGGTGACGGCGGCGGGCGTCCAGGCGAGCCCGTCTTCGACCACGCCCGGCGGTCAGGTCACGGTCACCGGGTCGGGATTCGACTGCGCGACCCCGGACCTGCCGAGCCGGGCCGTGGAGGTCTACGCGACCGGCCCGTCGAGTGACCCCGCCAACCGTCCCGCGCCGGTCCAGGTGGAACCGGACCAGTTCGGCTATTTCCGGGCCACACTCATCTTCCCGCCGACCGCGCCGTCCGGCGAGTACACCGTTGCGGCCTGGTGTGCGGCGGGGACGCACGACGGGCCGGGCATAACGACGAAGGTCACCGTGACCGCGCCGCCGGAGGAGCTGCGGCTGAGCCCCGGCTCGGTCGCCGCCGGCGGGTCGGTCACCGCCACCGGCAGCGGGTTCGTGAAGTGCGCGGCCGCCGGCGCCCGGGTGGCCATCCGGTTCGAGGACGCCACCGGCACCGCCCTCACCGACACCGCGGTCACGGCGGCGGGCACCTTCAGCGCGAGCTTCCGGGTGCCGGCGGGCACGCCGCCGGCCGGGTACGGCGTCGCCGCCGAGTGCACCGCCACCGAGACCGGCGAGTACGCCTCCGCCCCCCTCACCGTCACAGCAGCCCCGCGAACCACCACCCCGGGCCCGACCACGCCCCGCACGGCCTCACCGGACACCGGGACCCCGGAGACCGGGACCCCGGGCACCGGGCAGGGGTCGAGCGGCACCCCGGGCGGGCCGGGTACCTACACCGAGGGGCCTGATCCGTCGGGGCTGTTGGTGCTGCTCGCGGTGGTCGCCGCGCTGGTCGGCGGAGCAGTGCTGGTCCGGAAGCTGCTGCGCGGACGACCCGGCAAGTCGCCCGGGCCGCCGCCGGTGATCCACGCCAGCGCCGGGCCGCCCGAGCCCGGGACGACGCGGCTGCGCACCGGGCCGGGCCGGGCGCTGGCGATCCGGGTGCTGGCGCGCTCCGAACCCGGCGAGACCCGGGTGCGGGGCAGTGGTGGGGAGTGGTCGGAATGAGTCCGAGATGAGCGCCGGGCCGACCCTGGCGACGGTGCTCGGCTCCGGCGACACGGGCCGGGCCGGCACCGAGGTGCGCGGCGGGATGGCGCGGGCGAAGACCGCCGAGGACAACCTGGACGTCGGGCACGGCCCGCCGACCTTCCGCCTGTTCGAGGAACACGTCGCGGACGCACTGGTCGCCCAGCTGAACTCGCCGGTGGCCGACCTCGTGCTGGACGGCTGGCGCAAGTACCGGGAGCTCATCAAGGCCGCCGAGGACAGCCGGAACAACCCCGGATCACCCGCGGCCGTGGAGCTCGCCACCCACGAGATCGGGGTGACCAACCGGTATCCGGTGGACGTGTACGTCAACGGCAACCTGGTCAAGACGTTGGCCTTCGAGCTGGCGGTGTTCCTGGAGCTGCACAGCGTGGTCGCCGAGCTGCGGGACGGCCGGCTGGTCGCGGTGCGGGCCGGGGAGCTGCGGGCCGGCGCGCGGCTCGCGCTGGACGGCGTGACGCTCGCCGAGGGCACGCTGCCGCTCGCGGTAGCTCCCCTGGTCCCACTCGGCGCGGGCCTGGAGCTGGTGCCCGCCCGACCGGCTTCCGCGGCATCGAGCCCCGGCCCGGCTGCCCCGGCACCGCATGCCGGCCCGACTCCGTCCCCGGCGACGCAATCCGCCCCGGCGACGACGCCACCGAGTCCCTCGGGCGCCCCGTGGTGGACGAAGACATCCACCCCCTCGACCTCGGCGACGCCCAAGGAGACCCCCTGGTGGGAGCGCACATGAACCGAGACTGGCGCGCGCTCCCCCTCGCACCGGTGTACGCGCTGCTGATCACCTCGGCGCTGGTGCTGCTGGGCGGCGCGGTGCTGCAGAGCCCCACCACCCGGGTCCGGTTCCTGGACGTTCCGGAACTACCGCACCGGCCGTTCTCCGTGGCCCTGGTCAACGAGCGGGACAACCGGCTGCTGGGCACCGGCCTGGTCGACGACTCCCGTGAGGTCTCGTTCGTGACCCCGACGGAGAGCGCGCAACTCTGCGTCATCCCCCCGGCAACTCCGTCGATATGCCAGCCCGTCCGCGCCAACGCCGAGGAGCTGACCTTCCCGGCCCGGAGGCCCCGATGAGCCGCCCGGCGGTGCTGGCCGCCAGCCTGCTCTGCGCGCTGCCCGGCGGCTGGCTGGCCAGCCTGGCCTGGACGCTGACCACTCCCGTCCGGGTCGCCCTGGTGCTGACCGGCGCACTGGTCGGCGCGGCGGTGGCCGCCCTGGCGGTGACCGGTCCGTCCCCCGCCCGGCCCGGCCCGGCTCGGCCCCCCGAATCCCGGGCGAACGGACCCGGACGGCGCCCGCCGGCCGCGGGGGCTCCGTCCGACACCGCTCTGCCCCGCCACCGGACGGCCGACCGCGCCGTCTCCCGCCACGTCGCGAGCGGCTCCGCCGATCCGTCCCCGCCGGACCCGCACCCCGCCGGGCCAGACGACGCCGGGCCGGTTGGCCCCTGGCCGGACGGCGGGGACCGGGCCGAGCGGGCGGCGCTGATCGCGCAGTGCCCCCGGTGCGGCGAGCTGCGCCTGGACTCCGGCCGCAACGGCCCGGCCTACCGGTTCCGGTGCGGCAACCCGGGCTGCGGCCACGCCTGGACCTGGCACCCGGACGAGCCGTGGCCGCCGGTGGTGGTGCGCCGGAACCTGCCGAGCCGAACCGACCGGAAGCCGGGCTGACCAGAAACGGGAGAACATGTCCGAAACCACCTACAGCCGGTCGGTCACTCGGTCCGACCCCGGGTGCATCGCCGTGCTCCTGGACCGCTCCGACTCGATGAAGACGCCGTGGTCCGGGACGGGTTCCTCGATGGCCGTCGGCGCGGCCCTGGCGCTGAACAACATCTTGTTGGACCTGTGCATCACCGGCACCGCCGAGGTGAACCAACCGGTACGGCACTACTTCGACGTCGGCGTGTTCGGCTACGGCGCCTGTCTGACCAACCCCGGCGAGGGTGTCGAGTCGGCGTTCGGCGGGGCGTTGGCCGGGCGCGGGCTGGTCCCGCTGCCGGAGCTCGCGGACAACCCGCTGACCGTGCGCGAGGAGCCGTCGGTGGATCGGATGGCGGCCAGCTCGATGATCCCGATCTGGGTCGAGCCGGTGCACGGCTACCGCACCCCGATGTGCGAGGCGATCGCGGTGGTCGGCGACCACGTGCTGGACTGGGCGCAGAAGCACCGCGACTCGTTCCCGCCGATCGTCATCAACATCACCGACGGGATGGTGACGGACAGCCCGTACCGGGGCGCCCGGCTGGAGGAGTGGGTCCAGCGGCTCACCTCGATCCGCACCAACGACGGGCCGGCGCTGTTCTTCAACGTCTTCCTCTCCCCCGCCCACGCCCCCGAGGTGCTCTTTCCCGCTCGCGCGGCGGGCCTGCCCGAGCCCGGCCCGCTGCTGTTCGGCCTGAGCAGCGAACTTCCCGCGCCGATGCTGGAGAACGCCCGGGCGGACGGCGTGGACGTGCGGCCGGGGGCGCGCGGGCTGGCGTTCAACGTGGGCCGGTCCACCCTGCTCCGGGTGCTGCAGATCGGCACCCGCGTCCCCGGCCGGCCCTACTAGCGTGGAACGCGCATTCCGAGCGGGCGCCCAGTTCGGCGCACGCGGGCGACACTGGTCCGTGATCCCGACCATGGTGACCTTCTACGCGCCGAAGGCGGGCAACGCCGAGCACGAGTGGGAGGACGGCGCGGCGACCGACCCGGGCGACCCGCTGGCCGGTCGCAACCCCCGGTTCGCGGTGGCCGACGGCGCCACCGAGGGCTTCGGCTCGGCACGCTGGGCCGCGGCGCTCACCGCCGGCTTCCTGGGCAACGGGGCCGAGCGCCCACCCCCACTGAGCCACGGGCCGCTGGGTGAGTGGCTGGTCCGCGCGCAGGAACGGTGGAACCGGGACCCGGCCCTGGCCGGCGCGAACGAGCTGGCCCGGTTGAAGGCCGCCCGGGTGGGTTCGTTCGCCACCTTCCTGGGGTGCGAGCTGACCGGGCTGGCCGGTCCGTCACCGGGCTGGCACGCGATCGGGCTGGGCGACACGGTGCTGTTCCAGGTCCGGGGCCGGCGGCTGGTCACCCAGGCCCCGCCGATCCCCCCGGACGGCTTCGGGGTGAACCCGGACGGCATCTCCACCAAGCCCGAGCGCCTCGCCGCCACGTTGGACCGGCTCGAGTACCACTCCGGCCGGCTGGCCGAGGGCGACCGGCTCTACCTGGCCACGGACGCGCTGGCGCAGTGGCTGGCCGGCGCCGCGCACAGCGGCGCGCACAGCGGCGGGCACGGCGGCGGGCATGGCCGCGGGTCGCCGTGGCCGGCGCTGGCCGCGCTGGAGCACCCGGCCACGTTCCGGGCGCTGGTCACCGAGCTGCGCCGGACGGGCGCGATGGTGAACGACGACGTCACGCTGCTGCGGGTACACCTGGCGGCCGGGCCGCCCCGGCATCTGGTGGTGTGCGGGTAGATGTCGGATTTCCCCAGCAAGGAGGACTACCTGAAGGCGGTCCAGCATTCCGAGGCGTTCCGCTGCGCGGAGCTGCGGAGCGCGGAGTTCGCGCTGCACCCGGTCTGGCGGATTCCCAGCCCGGCCTCGGGCACCAGTGCGGTGGTGTTCAAGGCGGTGCTGGACGGCGAGGAGCAGGCGCTGCGCTTCCCCACCCGGGCCGGCGCCTGCCACCGGGACCGCTACACGGCGCTGCGCGACCACTTCCTCGGCCACCGGCTGACCGACTGCGTGGCCATGTCGCACTGGGTGGACGACGCGATCACGGTGAACGGCCGCACCTGGCCGATGATCCGGATGACCTGGGTGAACGGCCGCACCCTGAACCGGCACGTCGAGGACCTGGTGGAGACCGGCGACACCGGCGCACTGGCCACCCTGGCCGGCACCTGGCGGGATCTGGTCCTGCGCCTGCAGGCGGCCGAGTTCGCGCACGGCGACCTGCAGCACGGCAACGTGCTGGTGGACGGTGCGGGGGTGCCCCGGCTGGTCGACTTCGACTGCTCGTGGATCGGCCGGTTCGCCGGGCAGCCCCCGCCGAGCGAGACCGGGCACCGCAACTACCAGCCGCCGGGCCGGCCGTGGGGCCCGCGGATGGACACCTTCCCCGGGCTGGTCATCTACCTGTCCCTGCTCGCGCTGTCCCGCAACCCAGCACCGTGGCGGAGCCTGCACGTCGGGGACAACCTGCTGTTCCAGCGCGACGACTTCCAGCCGCCGTTCCGCACGCCGACCTGGACGCACCTGGCCGCCCTGCACGACCCGGAGGTGGACCACCTCGCCGACCGCCTGCGGGAGCAGTGCCATCCCGGCTCGCCCATCCCCGAGCTGCACGAACTGCTCACCGGCGCCGCCACCCGCCCGTGGTGGGAACGCCTGGACCAGCCGGTCCCCTCAACCCCGCCGCCGCCCCGGGGGAAGCCCAAGCGGCCGAAACCATCGCCGACGCCACGCGCCTCGGCCAGGCCGACCACCAAGCGAGCGCCCCTGCACCGGCGCATCTCGCGGGCCTTGGGTGCGACGCTGGCCGGCCTGCTCACCTGTGGCTTCTTCACCGCGATGAGCCAGGGGCTGGGTGCGCCGCCGGCGACCGGGCTGCTGGCCGGGCTGGCGATGGGCATCCTGCTGGCGACGGCGGTGCTGGTGCGGCAGTGAGCTACCGCGGGGTGTCGCAGTTGATGCACCGGTAGCGGTGGCCGACCATCGCCACCACAATCGCCACCACCACCCCGGCGACGGCCCAGTGGATGTTCGTGAAGATCCGGTCCACCGGCGGTGTCCCGCCGTGGCTGAGCACCCGGAGGAACCCGCTCTGCATCACCGTCATACCCACCCCGCCGAGGAAGGCGAGCACCGCGACCAGCGCGGCGACGGGGTTCACGTGGCCGGCGTAGTAGCGGCCGCCGCACTGCCGGCACGGACGCTTCCGCGTCACCGAGGTCTGCGCCACGAACCGAGTGTGACGAGGGCACCGCACCGGGTGAAGCACCCGGTCCGCTGGGTGGACCGCCGCTGCCGGTGACCACCCTCACCCGACCTCACCGGTGGGCCAATGAGCGCACAGCCCGAGCAGGGGTCAGGATGTGCTCGGGATATTGACCGGAACGGGAGGTTTTGGTGAGCGAGAGCAGAGTGGCCATCGTGACCGGGGCGGCGCGCGGCATCGGTGCCGCGACCGCGCAGCGGCTGGCCAAGGACGGGCACGCGGTCGCCGTGGTGGACCTGAACGAGGATTCCTGCGCGGACACGGTCACCCGGATCACCAAGGACGGCGGCAACGCGCTGGCCGTCGGCGCGGACGTGAGCAGCACCGAAGCGGTGACCGCCGCCGTCGAGCGGGTCGCCGACGTGCTCGGCCCGCCCACCATCCTGGTCAACAACGCCGGCGTGACCCGGGACAACCTGGTCTTCAAGATGACCGACGAAGACTGGGACATGGTGATCGGCGTGCACCTGCGCGGCTCGTTCCTGATGGCCCGCGCGACCCAGGCGCACATGGTCAAGGCCGACTGGGGCCGAATCGTGAACCTGTCCAGCACCTCCGCACTGGGCAACCGGGGCCAGACCAACTACTCCACCGCCAAGGCCGGCCTGCAGGGCATGACCAAGACGCTGGCCATCGAGCTGGGCCGCTACAACATCACGGTGAACGCCATCGCGCCCGGGTTCATCGCCACCGAGATGACCAAGGCCACCGCCGAGCGGGTCGGCGTGGCGTGGGAGGACTACCAGAAGAACGCGGCGGCCAATATCCCGGTGCGCCGGGTCGGCAAGCCGGACGACATCGCCAACGCGGTCTCCTTCTTCGCCAGCGAGGACTCCGGCTTCGTCTCCGGCCAGGTGATCTACGTAGCCGGCGGCCCCAAGGCCTGACCAGGGAGGGCGGGAGCACCCGACTGCTCCGCGGTTTCGCCGAGCGGCAGCGTAGTTCCCCCATTTCATGATCGAAAAGGAACTGGGCTGCCGCTGGGTGCTAGGGGGCGGCGGCGCGGCGGGCGCGGTGCCAGGTGACCAGGCGGCGGGCGATCGGGTCCAGGACGCGGGCGAGCACCGGGCCGAGAATGGCCATCAGCAGCACATACGTCGTCGCCAACGGCGCCAGGCCGTCGTTGAGCGCACCGGAGGCGACGGCCAGCCCGGCGATCACGATGGAGAACTCGCCCCGGGCGACCAGCGCCGCCCCGGCGCGCACGCGGCCCGTACCGCTGGCCACCCGACGAGCCGCGAACCAGCCGGTGGCCAGCTTGGTGACCGTGGTGACCGCGGCCAGCGCTATGGCCACCGGGAGCACCGGCGGGATCTCCCCCGGGTGGGTGTTGAACCCGAAGACCACGAAGAACATGGCGGCGAACAGGTCGCGCAGCGGGGTGAGCACGCGGGTGGCGTTCTCCGCGGTCTCCCCGGAGATGGCGATGCCCAGCAGGAACGCGCCGACCGCGGCCGAGACCTGCAGCTGCGACGCCAGCCCGGCCACCAGCAACGCGACCCCGAGCAGGCGCAGCAGGAAGACCTCGGAGCTGGGCGAGTCCACGATCAGCGAGACGAACCGCCCGTAGCGCAGCGCCACCACCATCACCACGGCCAGCAGCGCCAGCGCCACCCCGACGCTGCGCAGGCCGTTCAGGAAGCTCACCCCGGCCAGCGCGGCGGTCGTGATGGGCAGGTACAGCGCCATCGCCAGGTCCTCCATGACCAGCACGGAGAGCACCGCCGGGGTCTCCCGGTTACCCAGCCGGCCGAGGTCGCCGAGCACCTTGGCGATGATCCCCGAGGAGGACACCCAGGTCACCCCGGCCATGGCCAGCGCGCCGAGCGGCCCCCAGCCCAGCAGCAGCGCGGCGATCGCCCCGGGCGCGGCGTTGAGCACCATGTCCAGCACCCCGGCCAGCCAGGACTGGCGCAACCCGGTCACCAGGTCGGTCGCGCTGTACTCCAGGCCCAGCAGCAACAGCAGCAGCACCACGCCGACCTCGGAGGCCAGCTCGGTGAACGACTCGATGCCGGCCAGCGGGACCAGCCCGCCCGTGCCGAAGGCCAGTCCGCCGAGCAGGTACAACGGCACCGGGGAGATCCCGATCCGGGACGCCATCCGGCCGAGCACGCCGAGCCCGAAGAACAGCGCACCGAGCTCGAGCAGCGCGATCGCGGTGTGCGGCAACGGCTCAGCCTTGTTCGAGGATGGCGGCCGCCTGCTTCAGTCCGTCCGCTGTGCCGACGATGACCACCAGGTCGCCGCCGTCGAACCGGAAGTCGGGGCGGGGCGAGGGCAGCACAGTGCCGCCCCGGAGCACGGCGACGACGGACGCCCCACTGCGGGTCCGCATCGCGGTGTCGCCGAGCGTGCGGCCGGCGTAGGGCGAACCGTGGGTGATGGGGAACTGCGCGGTGGCCACCCCGGGCACCTCGGACTGCTCGGCCCGCAGCTGGGCGACCAGGTTGGGCGCGCCGAGGAGGGTGCCCAGCGCCACACACTCCGGCTCGTTGAGCGGCACCGCCGCGCTGCACGCGTCCGGGTCGGTCAGGTCGGAGACGAGCAGCTCACGGTGCCCGTCTCGATGGCTGAGCACGCCCACCCGCCGTCCGGTGCTGGTGGTGAACTCCTGCTTCGTGCCGACCCCGGGCAGCCGGGTGACCTCCACATCCACGCCAACCAGCCTAACTTTCTCTGGTTAGTACAACGAACAACAGCCCGGCCAGCATCGCGAAACCGCACATCAACGCGCCCATGCCGAGCGCACCGGCGCCCCCGAGCCATCCCACGGCCGGCGCGGCGGCCGCGCCCAGGGCGAACTGGGTGAGCCCGAGCAGCGCGGAGGCGTTGCCTGCCTCCTCCTTCCGGTCGGCCAGGGCCAGCGCCACGGCGTTCGGCGCGATCAGCCCGACGCTGGCCACCACCACGAACAGCCCGACCAGCACGAACGGCAGGCTCAACCCGAGCGCCGTGGCGACCAGCAGCTCCAGCCCACCCAACACGCTCGCGGTCAGCCCGGCCGCGACCAGCGGGCGCGACGACCAGCGGCGCAGCAGCGCCCGGTTCAGCTGGCCCAGCCCGATGATGCCCACCGAGTTCACCCCGAAGGCGATGCCGAACTCCTGCGGGCTGAGCTGGTAGACGTGCTGCAGCACGAACGGCGTGCCGGCGATGTAGCAGAACAGCGCGGCGAACACCGCGCCCAGGGTGAGCGCGTAGCCCATGAACGACCGGGTGCCCAGCAGCCGCCGCATCACCCGCAGGCTGTCCGCCAGCCCACCGGTGCGCCGGGCCTGCGGCGGCAGCGTCTCGGCCAGCCCGAAACCCACCGCGACCAGCAGCGACGCCCCGTAGACGGCCAGCACGCCGAACAGCGCCGGCCAGGGCAGCACCTCCATCAACAGGCTGCCCATCAGCGGCGCCGCGATCGGCGCCACGCCGTTCACCAGCATCAACAGCGAGAAGAACCGGGCCATCTCGACCCCGGCGAACAGGTCCCGGACCACCGCCCGGGCGATCACCATGCCGGCCCCGCCGGCCAGGCCCTGGACCAGGCGCATCCCGGTCAGCACGGTGACCGATCCGGCCAGCGCGCAGCCGATGGACGCCGCCACGTACACCGCCAACCCGATCATCAGCGGCCAGCGCCGGCCCAGGGCATCACTGGCCGGGCCGACCAGCAGCTGCCCCAGGCCGATGCCCACCAGGCAGGCGGTCAGGGTGAGCTGCACCTGCGCCGCGCCCACCCCGAACTGCCGGGACATCTCGGGCAGCGCGGGCAGGTACAGGTCGATCGACATCGGCGCGAAAGCGGCGAGCGAACCCAGGATCAGGGTCAGCCGGAGGCCCCGGTGTTGGGTTTCGCTCAACGCTCCCGCTAACTCAGCGCTGCCCGATGCGCGGTAAGAACCGCCCGGTGCGCCGGCGGTAGCGCTGGTAGTCGGCGCCGAACAGCCCCTCCAGCGTCGGCTCACGCACCGCGCGGGCCTGCACCTGCACCGCGACCAGCAGCAACAGGGTAGCCAGCACCGCGAGCGGGGTGGGTGCCATGAACAAGGTGCCGGCCATCAGCACCACTATCCCGGTCAGCCCGGGATTCCGCACTCGCGAATAGACGCCGCCGGTGACCAGCCGCGCCTCGGTGCGGCCGTCCCGCCACGCCCGCCGGACCCGGCCCAGGCCCACCTGCGCGGCCAGCAGCAGCGCCACGCCCAGCAACATCACGCCGGCGCCGAGCACGGCCCAGCCGGGCGCGGACAGCGGCCGGATCGGCTGCACCAGGTCGGCGGCCACCAGCACCGAAGACGCCAGCCCGAGCAGCACCGAGGACCACAACAACACGGCGGCCAGGCGCCCGGTGCCGCCGCGCCGCCGGGCGGGCACCCGGTACGGCCCGGGACCGCGACCACCCTGCACCTTCGGCGCGCGCGTGCGCACCAGCCAACCGGCGATGATGCCCACCACCGCGACGCCGAACGCCACCCAGCCGGCGATGTGGTGCCCGGCGGCCTCCCACCGCCCGGCCTGCGCGAACTGGCCGGCCGCGTCGATCAGCAACCAGCCGCCGAACAGCACGAACAGCGCCGACGCGCCGAACCGCACGGTACGTTCCGGCAGCTGCCGGCCCAGCACCCGACCGACCAGGATGGCCAGCGCGTCCGCCACCACCATGCCCACGGTGGAGCCCAGCCAGGTGCCGAACCAGCCGTGGTGGGTGGCCAGCGTGATGGTGGCCAGCATGGTCTTGTCACCCAGCTCGGCCAGGAAGAACGCCCCGGTCACCGCGATCACGGCGGAGCGGGTGGTCCGGTTCGCCCGGCCGCTGTCCGCCTCGGAGAGCTCGTCCCCGCGCAGCGTCCACGCGGCGAACCCGAAGAAGGCCAGCCCGCCGGCCAGCAGGATCCACTGGGTAGGCATTGCCGCGCCGAGGCCGTAGCCGACCGCGACCGAAACCGCGTGCACCAGCGAGGTGGCCAGCGTGATGCCGGCCAGCACGGGCCACGGGCGGTAGCGGACGGCGAACGTCAACGCCATGAGCTGGGACTTGTCGCCGAGCTCGGCGACGAAGATCACCCCGAAGCTCAGCAGGAAGGCTGGGACCCACTCGACCACGTCTGTACCCCCGATCGTGTCGGACCGGAGGAATGCGAGTCTCCGACCCGGCGGTTACGCCGAATCGAAGGTCTCGCTCGCCTCTCTCGTGAACCAGAGAGGCCGCACGGCCGGGCGGCATGGGCCACCAGTGTGTCGACCGCGACGTTGGGAGCTACTCCCCTTCGCTGTCGCCCAGTTTACCAGGTTGGTCCGGCCGGGTGAGGATGACGACCGGGATCTCCCGGTCCGTCCAGGCCTGATAGCTGGCGAAGTCGGCGTAGAGATCGACCAGGCGCGGCCACAGCTCGGCCCGTTCGGCCGGCGTCGCCACCCGCGCGCGCACCGGCTGGTTCGGGTGCCCCTTGAGGTGCACCCGGGTTTCGGGGTGGCTGGTGAGGTTGAAGAACCACTGCGGGTGCTTCGGCAGGCCGCCCTGCGAGCCGACGATCACCAGGTCGTCGCCGTCGCGCAGGTAGAGCAGCGGGGTGGTGAAGCGGCGGCCGGACTTGCGCCCCCGGTGCTCCAGCAACAGCGTCGGCACCGGCTTGCGGAAGCCCGCGCCCATCCGCCAGGTGCTCCCGACCCGCCCGCCGGTGAGCTTGAAGATCTTCACCTGGCCACGCGCCATGTACTTCATGATCTTGGCCGTGACCGGCGAGTTCAGGTGCTTGGGGGGTTCGGGCAGGCGTTCCACTGGTCAACTCCTGTCGGGCGGGCCAGCGAAGATGGCGGTCACCACGTCTACCAGGTGGCTCACCACATCGTCGGCGTTCCAGGGGTGCTCGGCGTGGTTCAGCAGCCGTTGGGTGCGGCCGACGTCGCCGAGGACGTGCAGTGTCAGGTGCATCGCCTGCACCATCCGGAAGTGCAGCGTGGCGGGGGCCACGCCCGGGCTCAGCCGTTCCAGCCGCTCGACGAAGTCCGCGTTGCGCTCGGCGAACGACCCGGCGATCGCGGCGAGCCCGTCGTCGCCGGTGGCCAGCATCTGCCCGACCAGGCGAACCCAGTACCCGCCGCCGTCGTCGAGCACGGCGACCACCGGCCGCACAAACGCCTCCGCCAGGTCCCGAGGGGTGACGTCGGCTCCGGACAGCCGCGCCAGCAGCGAGTCGCGCCCGCTGGACACCTGGTCGGCCCGGCCGCGCAGCACCGCGTCCAGCAGCCCTTGCTTGGAACCGAAGTGGTAGTGGACCGCGGCCACGTTGGTCCCGGCCGCCTGCATCACCGCACGCAGCGACACCGCCCCGACGCCGCGCTCGGCGAAGAGGCGTTCGGCGACGGCGACGAGCCGCCGGTCGGTGTCCACCCCGGCGACTCTATCAACTGATTGAATCGACTGATAGAGGCGGCTTCGCGCATCGTGGTCGACCAGAGTTCGTTTGACCCCGCGTAGGCGACCTTCCAACGGCGGAACGGGGCGGCGGCATGCCACGCAACGGGTGGGCACGACTCGGCACCGGCATGCTGTGCGCGGTGTTGGCCGCCGCCGCGCAACTGGCCGCTCCCGGCGCGGCGGCCGCACAACTGGCCGTTCCCGACGCGGCGGCGCAGCCGGGCGACCACCCCGCGCACGGCTTCGTGGCCGCCGACCCCGGCGACGGTGAGCCGGAACCGCCCGGTTCTCCGCACCTGCCCGCGCTGCCCGGGGTTCCCGGCCTGCCGGGCGTGACCGGCCCGACGCTGCCCGCGAACGACGCGGAGGCGATGCTCGGCGCCATTCCGCCGTCCCGGGTCGCCGAGATGAAGCCGGCGACGACGATCCCGGGCCCGGCGTTGCGCCCGGTGCCCCGGGCGGACTGCGACGGGGACTCGCGCCCGCTGCGCGGGGTGCAGGGGCGGGTCACGGCGGCGGACATGAACTCGCCGGCCGCCGACAAGGGGTGGACCTGCAACGCCACGCAGGTGTCGCACCACCTGACCCCGGGCGGTTTCCGGGTGTGGCGCTACACCGACCGCCAGGGGCACACCTGCGCCTACTACGACACGTCGTTCACCGCCCCGGCCAACCTGCTCAGCGCAGGGGGCGGTCCGTCGCTGGGCGTGGCCGTCCTGGACATGTCCGACCCGGCCCGGCCGAGGCTGACGACGATGTTGCGGACGCTGGCCATGCTCTCCCCGCACGAGTCGCTGAACCTCAGCGAGCGGCGCGGCCTGCTCGCCGCCGCCGTGGGCAACGCCGGGACGGCACCGGGAACCGTGGCCGTCTACGACGTGGCCGGGGACTGCCGCCGCCCGGCGCTGCTGTCCCAGATGCCGATCGTGAACGGGCACGAGAGCGGGTTCAGCCCCGACGGCAACACCTTCTGGGTGGCCGGCGCCGGCGGATACATCTACGCCGTCGACGTGGCGGACCCGCGCCGGCCCCGCACGATCTGGCAGGGTGCCTACTACGCCCATGGCCTGAACGTGTCGCGCGACGGCAACACCCTGTTCCAGTCCGACCCGATCAACGGGAACGTCGGCATTCTCGACGTGGCCGACGTCCAGGCGCGCCGGGCCAAGCCCCAGGTCCGGGACATCAGCCGGATGACCTGGCCGACGGCGTCCATCCCGCAGAACACGGTGCCGTTCACCAGCCGCGGCCACCACTACCTGCTCGAGTTCGACGAGTTCGCGTTCCGGTTCAACCCGGCGACCCTGGACGACCTGGCCGGCGCCGCGCGGATCATCGACATCGAGGACCCCAGGTCTCCCCGGGTCACGTCGGACCTGCGGCTCGAGGTGAACATGCGCGACCAGCACCGGGCGGCCAACGCCGACCCGTCTCCCCTGCCGCCGAACCAGGCGCTGGGCTACGGCGCCCACTACTGCGCGCTGGACCGGCTGGAAGATCCCGAGATCGCCGCCTGCTCGTTCCTCAACTCCGGGCTGCGGGTGTTCAACATCAGCGACCCGTCCAGCCCCCGCGAGGTGGCGTACTTCGTCCCGCCGCCGAGGGCGGGCAAGATCGCCGGGCTGCTACCCGGCAGCCTCGCCTTCTCCCAACCGGCGTTCGACCCGGACCGGCGCGACGTCTGGTACACCGACGCCGGTTCGGGCTTCTACGTCCTGCACCTCTCGGCGCGGGCCTGGCCGCGGCGATGAACTCGAAACTGGCCGCACTGGGAATCCTCGCCGGACTGGTCGGCGCCTTCCTGGTCGGACGCGTGACCGCGCCGGACCAGGACCGGCCGGACCCCGCCGACGTGGCCTTCTCCCAGGACATGAGCACCCACCACGAACAGGCGGTGCTCATGGCCGGGCTGGCGGACAACCGGGCCGGGCCGGCGGTCAAGGTGCTGGCCGACGCCATTCTCGGCAGCCAGTCCCAGGAACTCGGAGGAATGCGCGGCTGGTTGCGACTGTGGGGCAAGCCGGCGGAGTCCGCCCATGCCGAGATGGGTCACTCGATGCCCGGAATGGCCTCGCCCGAAGAACTCACCAACTTGTGGGCCAAGTCCGGCAACGAGTTCGACGTGCTGTTCCTGCGGCTGATGATCCGGCACCACCAGGGCGGAATCGCCATGGCCCGCGACGCGCACCCCACCCTCGAAGTCGTGCGGCAGGCCGCCGCCCAGATGGCGAACGCCCAGACCGAGGAAGTCGGCCAGATGCTGGCCCTGCTCAGAACCTACGGCGCCGCGCCCCTACCGCCTCCGTGAAGAATTGACACCGGTCCGGCGCGGCTTGCCCATCGCCCGCGGCACGCCGACATCCACAACTATCTTCATGCGGTGATCGGTATTCGGGGTTTTCGGCGGGGTGTTTGGCTGGTGTCCATCCATTTCGGGGGGATAAATTCCGGCCAACCGTGGTGGATGCGGATTTCCCACCCGGCGTGGTGGATCATCCGGTGGTGGGCCCAGCAGAGCATGACCAGGTTGCCCAGGTCGGTGCGGCCACCGTGGGCCCAGGGGATGATGTGGTGGACTTCGCAGTGGCGGGGTTTCCTGTTGCAGCCCCACCAGGCGCAGCCTCGGTCGCGGGCGGCGACCGCCCGGCGTTGGTAGTGGTCCACGGTGCGTCTGATCCGCCCGACATCCACGACTTTGCTGTCACCGTCCATCACCACGGGTAGGACTTTGCAGTCACACGCCAGTTGACGGATTTGCGCGGCCGTGGCCCAGCCGAGCCCGAGGGTGGCCCCCCGTATCCGTTCCCGCAGGTCTTGTTCTTGGATGATCACGGTCAAGTGGGGTCGTTCCCCACCTTGGATGGGCAGGTCAGCCTGGTCGAGCGCCTGGACACACAGCGCGCCGAGGGCATCCGCGTCACGCTCAGCCAGGGACTTGTCCTCGTCTTCGTCGCCGCTGGTGCGGTGGCCTTCCAACGCCAACGACAACGCGGTGAAGGTTGTGGTGTCGAGTTGGCCTTTGACCCGGCCGCCCTGGCCGTCGCGGCAGCGGCACAGATACAGCTCGTTCAGCTGTGGTTTCTCGTCCTCGGGTTCCGGACCGTCCTGATCCAAGGTGTTCAGCAGCTGGGCACCGAGGCGACGCAGTTCATCGGGCCGACACGTCACCGCCCATTCGGCGAGCTGTTTCTCCGCACCACCCCACACGCCGGGGTCCAACCGCCGCCCGGTCGGGGAGTTCAACAGGTTCTCGATGACGTCGGCGTGCGCCTGGTCGATGCTCAGCTCACCCAACGCCGAAGCGGTGGCGGGCATGACCGGTTCTACCGGTTGCCCGCCCAGGGCGGTGGGGAACACCGAGCGGGCGACCGCGACCATCCGTCGAGCTCGCCCCGGGTGGTAGCCCAACAGGTCGGCGATCGCGGCGCGGGTGGTGACACAGCGCTGGTCGAACTCCCCCGACCGGTCCAGATCGGCCACCACGGACAGCTTCAGGTGCGACACGTGCCGCCCCAGCCGTTCCAGGGCTTTGAGGCCTTCGATCTGGGTGGCGCCGTCAGCGGTAGCGAGGTACGCGCCGAAGGCGGCCACCGCGGCGGCCGCTTCCTCAACACATTGCTCGAACATGCGTTCATGGTATCGTAGATTGCGAGCCGGGAGCAAATCTATTGAAGATGGAGGTGTGGGTCGTGTGCCGTACCCGGCTTGCAACGCAAGACAGGACCCGGGGCACCGGCTTTCGGAGCGGGTTCCCTGGCTGTGGGCCGTCTTTCGGGGGAGCGAGCGTGGAAACTCGATTCCCCCCGAAATCCGGCTCCTGGTCCCATTCGCCACGCTGCGCGAAGAAGACAACCACTCTGGCCGCCCGGAATTTTATTTGGTTTCACACCTCGCGAGCATGAGGGAACATTGCGCCACCGTAGAATTCGATCATGCTTACTGGGCGCCCTACGGGTCGTCCCGGTGGCACGCGCGCCGGCGGGCTGCGCCCGCGAGATCGCGTCCCGCCCGCTGGCCGAATCCACGCGACGCCGTTGACGAGGCGCCGCGCTTGCGGCTCGCCTGGGGTGCCCACTACGCCAGCGCCCCGCGCGCTTGCTCGGCGGCCGGAAGCGCGCTGAGGCCGGGCAGGTGGGAGGCGTCGGACTTGATGTCCACGGCGCCCGCGATCGTGCGCCCGAGTTCGCCCGTGGCGCCGCGGGGTGTGCGCCATGCGACATGGCCGTCCGGCCGGACCAGGACCGCGCCGTGCTCGCCCACCTCGAACAGGTCAATCAAGGCCCTTTGGTCCGTGGTGGGGGCCGGATCGAGGGCGATGATGCGGAGCGGGGTTCCGGCTGGGAGGACGGCGCGCCACGCCTCGGGCGCGGCGCTGTACAAGCTGTACTCGCGCAGGTCCAGGACGTCGTGCGTGGACACGGCCTCACCATCATGGCTGATGACGGCATGCGGGAGGCGGGCTCCGGGCCAGGTGGTGGGCCGGTACCGGATGACGCCGGCACCCTCGAGGGGCTGTGACGAGTGCTCGCTACGGATGAGCGGACCGTCATAGGCGTAACCGAACTCGAGGCCGGTGGAGGCGAAGTGTTCCAGCTGGGCCGGGATGCGCCGCCTGATCGTGGCGCGACGGTACCGGGAACCGCCGCTGGTGCCCGCGAGCGTGGCGGTGCGGCGTGCCGCGGTGCCGATCAGCCGCTCGCTCGCCGCGCGCAGGACCCACGCCGGCAGGCGGTTGACGAACGGATGGTCGAACGCGGTGGTCAGGTGGCCCAGTGCCCGGTTGGACGCCGCGAGGCCCCGCATGACCTCATCGAGCTTGAAATGGTTGGCGACGCTCTGCGCGGCGAAGCGTTCCACGACCGGTCGGCGCTCGGGTTCGTAGCTGTCCAGCAGCGTGGCCGGCGCGCGGTCCTCCAGTACGGCGGCCAGTTTCCAGGCCAGGTTGTGGGAGTCCTGCACGCCACTGTTGAGCCCGAACCCGCCGGTGTGCGGGAAGCGGTGCGCGGCGTCGCCCGCCAGGATCACGTTGCCCCGCGTGAAGGTCTCGGCGGTTTGGCTCGTCATCGTCCAGGTACCGGTGGAGTGAATGCGTGCGGGCACGTCCCGGCCGATGACCGAGGGCAGGGTCCGCTCCCAATACGCGCGGCTGTCCCGGGCGATCTCCTGCTGGCCGCTGAGGTAGGCCGTCATGAGCACGTAGTTGTCCTCCGCGTGCGCGATGAGCCCGCCGGAGAACGTGGGCGAGTAGATCCAGCTGAGCAGCGGGCGGCGCCCGCCTGAGAACGGCAGCTTGGCCCCGAAGAAGGCGCTGCCCAGCTTGGCCAGGACCGGCCCGCGCATCTGGATCCCGAGCGCGTCACGGACGGCGCTGTTGGCGCCGTCGGCGCCGATGACGTACCGGGCGGGCAGAACGACGCGTCGCCCGCCGGCATCCGCGGCGTGGACCGTCACGCCGGAGGAGTCCGTTGTGACAGCCTGAACCCGCACGCCACGGCGGAAGTCGATCAACGGATCGGCCTCGATAGCGTCCCAGAGGACCGGCATGAGCAGGTGCTGACCGATGTGGGAGACCAGATACCGGCTGTGGCTGGACACCCGGGCGAGGTTGTCCGCGTCGGAGGTGAGGTCGATCTCGCCGAGCGGTGCGGAGTACAGGTCGGTGCACCAGCGCACGACGCCGATCTCGTCCAGGGGTGGTGCGAGCGCGGCGATTCGCGAGGCCAGCTTCGGTGCGGCGCGGCGCCAGATTTCCAGTGAGCGGGCGTTGATGACGTGCGCGGCCGGGTGGTTGAGCGCATCGGTGCGCCGTTCGAGCACCGTGCTCGCGATGCCGTATCGGGAGAGCAGGAGCGCCATGGTGCACCCGGTCGCGCCGGCGCCCACGATGGTGACGTCGCCCATCACAGCGTCCGGAAGTTGATCGCTTTGCGGTTCGCCTTCTGCGTCGTCCCGGGCCGGGTACCTGCGCCCTGTTTCAGCAGTTCACGCTCCGGGACGCCGGCACGGTATCGCTCCAGCAGGTAGCCGGGGTCGATGTTCACACCGATCGGGTTCGCCTCGAATTCGTCGCCCTCGATGTAGTCCATGACCTGCCGGGCGCTGGGGAAGTTCTCGACCTGGAACTCCAACCGGATGCCGTCCGGGTCCTCGTAGTACAGCGACGTGGTCGGCCCGTGGTTGATGGCCCAGACCGGCTCGATACCGATCTCGCGAAGTTTCTCCCACTTGTGTAGCAGCGTCCCCAGGGAGTCGAACCCAAACGCGAGGTGGTCGATTCCGTAGACCTTGCGGCGCAGCTTCGCCAGTGGAAACGCCAGCTTCACCGGGCTGGGCAGCTTGATCAGGGCCAGGCGATGGCTCTCCTCGTCCCAGGTGAGAAAGGCGAACGTCTTGTCCTCGTGCACCACGTGGGCGTCGAAGACGTGCCCGTACCAGTCGATCATCTCCTGGGCTCGGGCGGTCTTGACGACCCAGTGGGCGAGGTATGCCGGGGCTCTTCGGGTCTCGTGCGTCATGCGTTTACTCCTTCAAGGTCAGGTTCGCCGGCCACCAGTGAATCCGCGCGGCCCAGCGACGCGCTTGGACTACGGTTCAAACGGCGGCGACCCGCTTGCACTTCAGTCGAATCGGGTGAGGACGTTTTGACCGGTCCCGGGCGGTGGATCCGCGAACTGAGCCCGCACGAGCCGGACGCCCTGACGCGATCCGCGCTGGGCGCCGAGAAGGTCGGCCGGTTCGTCGAGAGGCTCGGGCCGGGGCCGGTGGGGTGGGCGGTCGAGCTGGGCCGGGGAATGGCGGCGCACATCGCCGCCCAGATCCCGGAGTTGGGCGTGGACGGAGTCGTTCAGGAGATCGGAAGGGGCGGCGAAGCGGTCGCGCTGGGTCTGGTCGCCGCGCTGGCCGATGCGCACGATCTCACCCTGGCCGCACCTCCGGAGTTTCTGGCCGGCCCCGGCGAGGCGGTCAGCCGCGGCGTCGGCATCGAGCACGTGCTGCGCAGCATCCACATCGGGCACGGCTATGCAAGCCGGATGGTGCTCGCGGCAGCCGAGCAGCACCTTCCGCCCGGGGAGCGATTCGCTGAGCTGCGGCGCATCTCCGACCTGCTGTTCACCGCCGTCAATGCGCTGTCCGCCGAGATGGTTCGCGAGTTCGCCACAGTGCGCGACGCGTGGCTGGCGAGCTCGACCGCGGTACGGATCGAGCTGGTGCGCCAGATCCTGGACGGCGACCCGGTGCCCGTCTCCCGGACCACGCGCACCCTCGGCTACGACCTCACCCGCCACCATCTGGCCCTTGTGGTGTGGTCGGAGGAGCCGGTCGGGCCCAGCCAGCTCGAGGGGGTCGCATCGGCGATGCTGAGGAGCGCGGATCGCACCGCCGCGCTGATACTTCCGATCGGCCGGCGGCGGGTGTGGGCATGGGGGTCGGGCGTGCACGCGGCCCCGTTCTCGGGCCCGGTCGCCGCGCCGGCGGCAGGGGTCCGGGTTGCCGCCGGGCTGCCGGCCCCCGGAGTTCGCGGATTTCGGACGAGTCACGTGCAGGCGTTGGAAGCGGCAAGGGTCGGGGCGCAGTCGCGGACCGGGCGCTGGCTGTTCGACTACGCGGAGCTCGACCTCGTCGCCATGCTGAGCACCCGGCTCGACGTCGCGGCGGAGTTCGTGCGGCGCGAGCTGCGCGGGCTGGCCGGTCCGGACGAGAACGCGGCCATGCTTCGGGCCACGCTCAAGAGCTATCTGGACGCGGAACGCAGCCTGCAGCTGGCCGCGGAGCGGCTGCATATCGCACGCGGCACCGTGGCCTACCGGATACAGCGGGCCGAGCAGCTACGCGGCCGTGAGATCGGCGTGCGGCGCATGCAACTGCAAGCCGCGCTGACCCTCGCCGAGGAGCTGGGCGACGCGGTCCTGACCGAGCGGGCCTGAACCCGGGTTCAAGCACCGCCAACGCAATTGCACTCAAGTCCAAGCGGCGGTGGATGTTGGGCGGCTTCACTCTCAGCCAGCCAACCCCTGGAGGATCACATGGTGACCCACCTTGCCCGCTATCGGACCGAAGGCGACGAAATTCGGTGGGCCGTCGTCGATGGAGACAGTCTGGCGCCGCTGGAGGGCAGGTACCACACCACGGCGGAATTCATCGAGCACGGCGCCGCGGTCTGGCAATCGGCCACCCGGCGGTCTGCCCGACAGTCGATCGACTCGGTGGAGCTACTGTCACCGGTGACGGTGCCGTGCCGGGTGATCTGCCAGGGCGCCAACTACCGCCGGCACGCGATCGAATCGGGCCTGGACCCCGATGCCCGCGCCTTCAACGTGTTCTTCGACAAGACCGACGCCTCCGTGACCGGCCCGCGGGCCGCCGTCACCCGGCCCGCTCATGTGCGGCTGCTGGACTACGAGATCGAACTTGCGCTGGTGCTGCGTAGACAGGTGGACGGGCCGGTCGCCGTGACCGAGGAGAACCTGCACGAGTACGTCTTCGGAGTCACCATCGCCAACGACCTGTCCGCACGTGACGTCCAGCTGCCGCAGGGGCAGTTCCTCAAAGGCAAGAGCTACCGGGGCTTCTGCCCGGTCGGCCCGTTCCTCGCCGTCCCCGGCCCAGAGGAGTTCGACCTGCTCGACCGCCTCCAGCTGCGGCTCGAAGTCAACGGCCAGCTCCGCCAGCGGGACAGCACCGCGAACCTCGTCTACCGGCCGGCGGAAACGCTCACCGAGCTGAGCACGTTCTGCAACCTCAGCCCCGGCGACCTGCTGCTGACCGGGACCCCGCACGGCTGCGTCGCCACCTCCCCGCCACCGCTCGTGCGTCGCCTGGCCACCGCGCTGCTCCCCGAGGACAAGCTCTGGGCCATGTTCGTGCGGCAGAACCTGCACAAGCCCTACCTCGCCCCCGGCGACGTCGTCACCGCGTCGATCCACACCGCGGGCCGATCGATCGACCTCGGCGTGCAGCGCACCACGATCACCACGGCGCGTGCCTGAGGGCCGGGCGAGACGTATCCACCTCGAACGTCGGGGTGTCCGGGGAGCTCGAGACCTACTCGCCAGGCCGAAGAGAATCCGTCGCCGCAACGCGGCGCCGGGCCAACCCGTCAATGATCGAGCCCCGGTGACAACACAAATCGGTTGCCGCCCGGCGACGACGGCGGATGCAATGCCGGCATGGTCACCCAGGTAGGAGCCGTTCGGATCGGCGCCCTCGTTCCGCTGACCCGGCCCGGTTGGGTCGAGGCCGGCCGGCACCTGCTCGCCGGGCTCGAGCTGGCCGTCGGCGAGGTCAACGATGCCGGCGGGATCGCCGGCAGGCCACTGGAGCTGGTGGTCCGGGACACCGCCGCCGATCCCCGGCGGGCCGAGGCGGCGGTCGAGGAGCTGGGCCGCCTGGGCGTGGCCGCCCTGGCCGGCGAGTACCACAGCGTGGTCGCTCGCGCCGCCGCCACCAGGGCCGACGCCCTCGGCCTGCCGTTCCTGTGTTCGTCGGCGGTTCTCGATGCGCTCACCGAAGGGCCGACGGAATGGGTCGCGCGCCTCGCCCCGGCGCAGTCGCGGGCCTGGCGGACCTACGCGGACTTCCTGCTCGGGGCGGGCCACCGCCGGGTCGCCGTGGCCGCCGAGCCGAGTGTCTACTGGGCATCCGGGACCCGCATTATGCGGGACCGTCTGGCGCCACACGGCGCAACCGTGACCGAGCTCGACCCGCGATCCGTGGTCGACGAGCTGGTCGAGAGGCGCGCGACGGCCCTCCTGCTCCTGGTCGGCCACCCGGAGCCGGCGGTGTCGATCGTCCGGGCGGTCCGCCGCGACCCGCGCCTGGCCGAGGTCCTGATCGGTGCGCCGGCCGGGCAGCCCGAGCTGGCCGAATGGTCGGCGTTGCTGGGCGACGACGGGGCCGGGGTCCCGTTCCTGCGCTACCTGCCGGAGCGCCTCGGACCGCTCGGTGCGCGGGTCGAGGCCGCGCTGCGCGAGCGGTTGGGCCGGGCGCCCTCCTTCGTCGCCTTCGAGGGATACGACACGGTCACCGTCCTCGCCGAGGTGCTGCGTTCCCACGGCGCGGACCGGGCGGGCATCGCCGAGTGCTGGCCGCGGGTTGCGGTTGAGGGCACCCGAGGGCCGATCCGGTTCTCCCGGGAGCCCGGCATCGGCGTGTGGCAGTGGGCCTGGCCGCCGATCCAGGTCGTCGACCGTGACCCGGCGGAACCCGGTCGTTTTCGGGTCCTCCACACCGGCTGAGAGTGACCCGGCCGACGGCCGGCTGGGCTTCTCCTCGCCCGGACGCTCTGATTAGGTAAGGCTAAGCTTTACTGGCGGGAGGGGGCCGGGGTGGCGGAGACGGACCGGGATCTGGCCGAGCTGGGGCGGTCGGTCCGAGGCCGGGTGACGCTGGCGGCGGGGCTGGCCGCGCTGGGGACGGCGCTGTCGGTCGCGCCCATGGTGGCCGTGGTGGAGATCGGGCGGCGGCTGCTGGCCGGGGAACGCGACGGGTTGTGGCCGATCGCCTGGTTGGCCGTCGGCCTGTTCGCCGCACGGCTGGTGCTGTACGCGCTGTCCGGCCTGATCAGCCACCTGGCCGACGTGAACCTGGCCGTTGCGCTGCGCCAGCGGCTGGCCGACCACCTGGCCCGGCTGCCGCTGCACTGGTTCGCCGGCGCGGTGTCGGCCAAGGTGAAGACCACCGTTCAGGACGACGTGGCGACCCTGCACCACGGCATCGCGCACGCCCGGAGCGACCTGGCCTCGGCGGTGGCCGGGCCGCTGGTGATCGCGCTCTACCTGCTCTGGGTCAACTGGCCGCTGGCGCTGCTCACCCTGGCCGTGGTGGCCGGCGCGCAGTCGGTGCGGATGCGGATGGTCCGGTTGGCCGCGGCGCCGGTCCGGCGGATCGCGGCGGCCAACGCCGAGCTTTCCGCCGCCGCCATCGAGATGGTGCACGGCATCGCGGTGGTCAAGGCGTTCGGCAATGCCCGGGCGCCGGAGCGGTTCCGCGCGGCCGCCGCCGCGTTCGCCGACGCGAACGACTCGGCGCAGCGGGTGTTCATCCGGCAGCGCAGCCTGACCCGGGCCACGGTGGCGCCGGCCAGCATGCTGCTGATGATCACCGGGGTGGGCGTGGCTTTCGTCGCGCTCGGTTGGGCGGCGCCGATGGACGTCGTGGCGTTCGCCCTGCTCGGGCTGGGCCTGTTCGAGCTGATCAGCCCGATCTACCTGGGCCGGGACCAGCGGCGCGCCTCGGCGGCCGCCGCCGGCCGGATCGGCGAGCTGCTGCGCGAGCCGGCCGAGGCCGACGCGGCCGACCCGGCGACCCTGCCCGGCGGGCCGCTCGGCGTGGAGCTGGACGGGGTCCGGTTCGCCTACCGGGACGACGGGCACGAGGTGCTGCGCGGCGTCTCCGCCGAGCTGGCCCCCGGCACGGTCACCGCGGTGGTCGGGCCTTCCGGCGCCGGCAAGTCCACCCTCGGGCTGCTGCTCGCCCGGTTCTACGACGTGACCGGCGGGGCGATCAGGCTGGGCGGGCGGGATATCAGGAAAATCAGCCGGGACGAGCTGTACCGGCACATCGGGTTCCTGTTCCAGGACGTGGTGCTGCTGCGCCAGTCGGTGCGGGACAACATCGCGCTGGCCGTGCCGGACGCCCCGGACGACGCCGTGCACGCCGCCGCCAAGGCGGCCGCGATCCACCAGCGGATACTCGCGCTGCCGCGCCGCTACGACTCGGTGATCGGCGACGATGCCCGGCTCTCCGGCGGCGAGGCGCAGCGGGTCAGCATCGCCCGCACGCTGCTCGCGGACACCCCGGTCCTGGTGCTGGACGAGGCCACCGCGTTCGCCGACCCGGAGTCCGAGGCGGCCGTCCAGGACGCCCTGGCCGAGCTGGCCCAGGGCCGCACCCTGCTGGTCATCGCGCACCGGCTGCACACCATCACCGGGGCCGACCAGATCCTGGTGCTGGACCAGGGAGAGATCGTGGAACGGGGCCGGCACGAGGAACTGCTCGCCCGCGACGGGGTGTACGCGCGGCTGTGGCGCGCCCGGTACGACGCCGCCGAGGGGGTGGCGCGGTGATCGGGCTGCTGTTCCGGGTCTCCCGGCGGTTCGGCGGGGACACCCGGCTGCTGCGCCGGTACCTGGGGTCCACCGGGCTCTACGCGATCAGCGAGGGCGCGGCGTTCGGGCTGCTGGTCCCGCTGCTGGCCGAGCTGCTGGCCGGGCGGCCGGGGCGCGCGGCGTGGTGGCTGCTGCCGCTGGCCGGCTGCGTCGCGGTGGGCTGGTACGCGCACTTCGACATGGGCATGCGGGCGCTGCGGCTGGCCTCGGCGTGGCGGCGCGCGCTGTACGAGGCGATCGGCGCGCACCTGGTCCGGCTGCCGCTCGGGTGGTTCGACGGCTCGCCGGCCACCGCGGTGGAGCGGCTGCTCGGGCAGAGCGTGGACGTGCTGGTGCGCACGGTGATGCTGGCCCAGCAGGTGCTCGCCGCGTGGGTCACCCCGGCCACGATCTTCGTGTTCCTGCTGTTCTACGACTGGCGGATGGCCGCCGCCGTGGCCTGCACCGCCCCGCTGGTGCTGGCCGTGTTCGCCGCCGCGCGCCGGCTCACCGACCGCACCGAGGCGGCGCACCACGCGGCGGCCGCCGAGGCCAGTGCGCGCCTGGTGGAGTTTGCCGGGGCGCAGCCGGTGCTGCGGGCCAACGGGCGCACCGGCGGCGGCCGGGAGCTGCTGCGCACCGCCCTGCTCCGGCAGCACGCGGCGGCCCGGCGGGAGGTCCTCGGCGCGCTGCCCACGATGCACCTGGGCCAGCTGGCGGTGCAGCTGGCGTTCACCGCCGTGCTCTCGGTGGGTCTGCTGCTGGCCACCGGGCAGGAGATCACCCCGGCGCGGGCCATCGCGCTGATCGTGCTGGGCGTGCACTTCCTGCAGCCGTTCGCCTCGGTGGCCGGGGTGGCGGCCGCGCTGCGGCACTGCCGGGCGGCGTTCGAGCGGATCGACGAGGTGCTGTACACCGAACCGCTGCCCGAACCGCTCAGCCCGAAACCGCCGGCCGGCGCGGGCATCGAGCTGGCCGGGGTGCGCTTCGGCTACGGGACGGCCGAGCCCGTGCTGGACGGCGTTGAACTGCGCGTGCCGGCCGGCGGCACCACCGCACTGGTCGGCCCGTCCGGCGCCGGCAAGACCACGGTGATCAAGCTGGTGGCCCGGTTCTTCGACCCGGACGAGGGCGCGGTGCGGATCGGCGGCGTGGACCTGCGGGATGTCGCCGCCGCCGAACTGGAGCGGACCGTGTCGGTGGTGTTCCAGGACGTGTACCTGTTCGACACCACCATCGAGGAGAACATCCGGATCGGCGCCCCGGGGGCCGGCGACCAACAGGTGCGGGAGGCGGCCCGGCGGGCCCGGGTGGACCTGATCGCGCAGCGGCTTCCGGACGGCTGGCGGACCAGGGTCGGCGAGGGCGGCAAGCTGCTCTCCGGCGGCGAGCGACAGCGGGTGGCGATCGCCCGGGCACTGGTCAAGGACGCGCCCGTGGTGCTGCTGGACGAGGCGACCTCGGCGCTGGACACGGAGAACGAGGGCGCCGTGCACCAGGCGCTGGCCGAGCTCGGCCGGGGCCGGACCCTGCTGGTCATCGCCCACCGGCTGGACACCATCGCCGGGGCCGACCAGATCGCCGTGCTGGACGGCGGCCGCATCGCGCAGACCGGCCGGCACGAGGACCTGCTCGCCCAGGGCGGCCGCTACGCCCAGCTGTGGGCGGAACGGGAACGCGCCCGGGGCTGGCGCCTGGTCGAAAGCTAGGCCGGCGCCTGGTCGGACGCTAGGCCCGCGGCTGGTCGAAAGCTAGGCCGGCGGCTGGTCGGACGCCAGACCGCCCAGGGCGGCCAGCCGGGCGCGGCAGTCGTCGATCATCGACCGGGCAATCTCGCCGGCCGGCCGCAGCTCGGTGAACCCGCCGACCACCTGGCCGATGAAGAACGACTCCAGCTCGGTGGCGCCGGGGTGGCCCGACTCGGCGGCGCGGGCGATCCGCCGCATCGCGTCGGACACCAGCATCGGCTGCAACGGCAGCGGCAGCGGGCCGGGGCTGTCCGAGCGGTCCCACTCCTCGTGCCAGGCGGTGCGCAGCTGCCGGGCCGGCTTGCCGGTCAGGGTGCGCGAGCGGACGGTGTCCGAGCTGGTCGCGGCCAGAAACTTGCGCTTCACCGAGGCCTGCGCGATCTCCTCCTCGGCGGACAGCCACACCGAGCCGCACCACACCCCGGCGGCCCCCAGGGCCAGCGCGGCGGCCATCTGCCGCCCGTCGGCGATGCCGCCGGCGGCCAGCACCGGCACGTCGCCGGCCAGGTCCACCACCTCCGGGGTGAGCACCATGGTGGCGATGGTCCCGGTGTGCCCGCCGGCCTCGGTGCCCTGCGCGACCAGCACGTCCACCCCGGCGGCCAGGTGCCGGCGGGCGTGCTCCGGGGTGCCGAGCAGCGCGGCCACCGCCACGCCGGCCTCCTTGGCCCGGGAGACCAGCGACGGCGGCGGGCTGCCCAGCGCACTGGCCACCAGCGCGGCGCGGTGCGCGAACACCACGTCCAGCAGCTCGTCCACGCCGGCCGGGTCCAGCCCGGCCACCCAGCCGTCGGCGCCGTCGGCCCGGGTGGGCAGCTCGGGGATCTGGTAGCGGGCCAGCAGATCGTCCACGAACCGCAGGTGCTCCTCGGGGATCTGCGCGCGCAGGCTGGCCACCAGGTCGCCGGCCTCGCCGCGCGCCATCTTCGAGGGGATTAGCAGGTCCACCCCGTAGGGCCGGCCGTCCAGCCGTTCCTCGATCCAGTGCAGCTGAGCGTCCAGCTGGGACGCGGTGTACACGGTGGCCGCCAGCACGCCCAGCCCGCCGGCCCGGCTCACCTCGGTGACCACCCCGGGCGAGCGGTTGAACCCGACCAGCGGCGCCTCGACGCCGAGCAGATCAGCGAACGCGGTGCGCACCGGCGACCTCCCCGAAGGCCGGCGGCTCGAAGGCCCGCACCGGCGGCGGTTCCCCTTCGAACCGCTCCACCTCGACCAGCGCGTGCTGGCCGGTGCAGCCCTGGGCCAGCCGCGACGAGCCCCGGTCGGCGGTGAGCACGTTGGGGTTGCCGTGCGCGCAGGTCACCTCCTCACCGGAGGGGTCGAACCAGGCGCCCGTGGGCAGCTGCGCCACCCCGGGGCGCAGGTCGGTGGAGAGCACCGCGCCGGCCAGGCAGCTGCCCAGGTCGTTGTGCACCCGCACCAGGTCGCCGTCGGAGATGCCCCGCGCCGCCGCGTCATCCGGGTGCAGCCGGATCGACTCCCGCCCGGCCACCTTGGCGCCCTGGCTGTGCCCGCCCATGTCCAGCTGGCTGTGCAGCCGGGTGGCCGGCTGGTTGGCGATCAGGTGCAGCGGGTATTCGGCGGCGCGGGGACCACCCAGCCAGTCGTGCGGCTCCAGCCAGGCCGGATGGCCGGGGCAGTCCGGGTAGCCGAAGCCGGCGACCGTTTCGGAGAACAGCTCGATGCGGCCGCTGGGCGTGTCCAGCCGGTGCGCCGCCGGGTCGGCGCGGAACTCGGCGAACAGCACCCGGTCGTCGCGCCGGTCGGGCAGCTCGAACACCCCGTCCGCCCAGAACCGGTCGAACTCCGGCACGTCGTAGCCCCGCCCGACCAGCCGCTCCCGCCACTCGCCGTACAGGTGCCGCAGCCACTCGCCGCTGGTGCGCCCCTCGGTGTACTCCTTGCCGACGCCCATCCGCTCGGCCAGCTCGGCGAAGATCTCGTAGTCGTCCCGGCCCGTGGGCTCCAGCGCACGCTTCATGGCCAGCAGGTGGCTGTCCCCCCGGCCGACGCCGAGGTCGTCGCGCTCCAGCGTGGTGGTCACCGGCAGCACGATGTCCGCGTGCCGGGCGGTGGCGGTCCAGTAGGGCTCGTGCACCACCACGGTGTCCGGGCGGCCGAACGCGCGGCGCAGCCGGGTCAGGTCCTGGTGGTGGTGGAACGGGTTGCCGCCGACCCAGTAGACCAGCTTGATGTCCGGGTAGCGCAGCCGCCGGCCGTTGTAGTCGAACGGCTCCCCCGGGTTCAGCAGCATGTCCGAGATCCGGGCCACCGGGATGAAGTCGGTCACCGGGTTGGTGCCCTGGCGCACCGAGGGCAGCGAGTACCGCCCCTGCGCGCTGCCCACGTCGGCCATCGAGCTGTAGCCGTGCCCGAAGCCGCCGCCGGGCCGGCCGATCTGGCCGAGCAGCGCGGCCAGCGCCACCCCGGCCCACACCGGCTGCTCGCCGTGCTCGGTGCGCTGCAGCGACCAGCTGACGTGCATCAGGGTGCGGCGCGCGGCCATCGCCCTGGCCAGCTCGCGCAGCCGCTCGGCCGGCACACCGCAGCGCGGCGCCGCCCAGTCCGGGTCCTTCGGCTGTCCGTCCGGCTCGCCGCGCAGGTACGCGATGAACCGCTCGGCGCCGACCGTGTAGCGGTCCAGGAACGCCCGGTCGGCCAGCCCCTCGTCCACCAGTACCCAGCAGAGGGCCAGCATGGCCACCACGTCGGTGCCGGGCACGATCGAGTACCAGTCCCCCGGCACGTCGTCCGGCAGGTCGTCGCGCAGCGGGCTGAAGTTGGCCACCCGCATGCCCCGGCCGCCGCCCTCGGCCAGGTGCGCGCCGATCGAGTGCCGGGCGTGCCCGCCGGGCGCCACCCAGGCGTTGCTCACCCGCAGCCCGCCGAAGGCCACCAGCAGCTCGGTGTGCCGGGCGATCACCGGCCAGGACGTCCCGCCGGACATGACCTGAGCCGCCCCGCCTGTGCCAACGATGTGCGGCAGCACGACCACCGAGGTGCCGTTGCTGTAGGTGTTCACCGAGCGGGTGTAGCCGCCGATCTGGTTCAGGAACCGGCGCAGATGGCTCTGCGCGTGGTGGAAACGCCCCGCGCTGGCCCAGCCGTAGGAACCGCCGTAGATCGCCGAGTTGCCGTGCCGCTCGCGCACCCGGCCCAGCTCACCGGCCAGCAGCGAAGCGGCGGTGTCCCAGTCCACCTCGACGAACTCGTCACCGCCCCGCGCCGGGTCCGCACCGGGACCGCGCTCCAGCCAGCCCCGGCGGACGGCCGGCCGGCGCACCCGGGACCGGTGGTGCACCGCGCCCGGGATGTTGTCCAGCAACGGGGACGGATCGGGGTCCAGCGGATGTGGTTCGACCCGCAGGCCGGCCGGCCCCGGGCCGGTCACGGTGGCGGTGAAAGCTCCCCAGTGCGTGCTGTTCGGTACCCGGTCCACCCGGCCAGTCTCACTCGCCGCCGGCCGGTGCGTCCAGGGTGACGGCGAGCAACCGGGCCTCCCTGGTGTGCCGGCGCTCGTGCTCGGCGAACGAGGGGGCCGTGCACAGGTACAGGGTGCGCCCGCCCGGTCCGCCGAGGGCGCAGGCGTACACGTGGGTGTCGCCGGCGTCCACCTGCCGCACGATCTCGCCACCCTCGGCGACCTGGATCGCCCGGCGGCCGGTCGCGTCGGCCACCCAGATGGTGCCGTCCGGGGCGGCGCAGATGCCGTCCGGCACCACGTTCAGCTGCCCGAGGACCTCGGTGATGTCCGTGCTCTCCGGCGCCGGGCCGAAGCCGGCCCACTCCCGCCGGTCGGTCAGCCGGCCGTCCGCGCCGACGGTGAACGCGGTCAACCGGTGCCCGAACGACTCCGCGACGACCAGCGTCCGGCCGCCGTCCACCAGCACGACTCCGTTGGGGAACGCCAGGTCGGTGGCGGCGACCTCGGCCCGGCCGTCCGGGTGCACCAGGATCAGGTTGGCCGTGGTCATCGGTGCGCCGCTCATCAGGTCGAAGCCGAAGTTGCCCACGTAGGCCCGGCCGGCGTCGTCCACCAGCATGTCGTTGAGGTACCAGCTGGCCAGCTCACTGAGGTCGGCGTGCACGGCCAGCCCGCCGTCCGGCTCGCGGCGCAACAGCTTCCGGTCGTGCATGGACACGACCAGCAGGCGCCCGTCCGGCAGCCAGCCGAGCCCGGACGGCTGCTCGGGCACCTCGGCGATCGTCTCCACCCGCCCGGTGTCGTCCACCGCGACGACCCGGTGTGTGTAGAAGTCCGACATCCAGATCCGGCCCTCATGCCATCGAGGACCTTCCAGAAAGGAGAACCCGTCCGCCACACTGCGTACCGTCATGATCCGAGCGTCGCACAGATCACGACCACCCGCCGGGGTGATACTCCCTTCGATAGATTGAAAGCTCAACCACTACGGCTCCACGAGGTGTCACCCGATGCTCCACCGACTGCCCTCCCCCACCGGCGACATCGCCGTCCTGATCGGCCGCGTCC
This sequence comes from Actinospineispora eucalypti, assembly GCF_039543365.1. Lineage (NCBI taxonomy): Bacteria > Bacillati > Actinomycetota > Actinomycetes > Pseudonocardiales > Pseudonocardiaceae > Actinospineispora > Actinospineispora eucalypti. The sequence goes on along the minus strand of NZ_BAABJP010000007.1, from coordinate 657,445 downwards.
TCCTGGGCGTCATCCTGCTCGCGCACGGCCTGCAGAAACTCGGCAACGGCATCGGCGCCACCGCCACCGGTTTCGAGAAGATGGGCGTACCGCTGCCCACCGTCTCCGCCCTCTACGCCACCGTCGTCGAGGTGGTCGGCGGCGCCCTGCTGATCTTCGGCGCGGGCACGGTGATCGTGTCGCTGCTGGTCGTGCTGGACATGATCGGCGCCGCCGTGTTCGTCCACATCAGCAAGGGGATCTTCGCTGCCAGCGGCGGCTGGGAGCTGGTCGGCGTCATCGCCGCGGCCGCCCTGGTCCTCGCCGGCACCGGCGCCGGCCGCTACAGCATCGACCAGGCCCTAGTAGCCCGCCGGAGCAAAGCTTCAGCCTGACCCGCACCCGCCCCACGGCGACGCACCCAACCCTCAGCGACGTCGCGCAGGAAACCGTGACGGCGCATAGCCCGCACCACGTGCGGCGTCACGGTTTCTTGTGCGGCGTCGGACTGCGGAGTGCGGCGCCGGGGGCGAGCGAGCCGACGTCGGGGTGCGTCGGGGTGCGGTGCCGGTCGCAAGACGGCTTGGACGGCCGCGGCTGGGCGGTCTTCCGCGCCTTGGGCCGAGCCGGTGCGACTTGGTGGGCGGCTGTGGCTTGGGCCGGCCGTTGCGGCCAGGCTGGGCTTCGGCCGTGTGGGGTGTTCGGCGGGGTGTGTTCGTCACTCCCGTTTCACGACTGGCACACCATGGGGGCTGACACAAGATCGAACCCGCATGGTGTGCCCCTCATGCAACCAGAGTGACGAATGATGCGCCGCCGGCGGCCAATTCATGATCATCAGGGCATGAGGGCCGCGTCCAGCGCCGCCGGACGACCGCGGTGCCCTGCTGATCATGAAATGCAACGGGCCGCACCCGAGCCGCGGCAGACCGCCCAGCCGCGGCCGTCCAAGCCGTCATTCGAACCGGCACCGCACCCCGATCGCACCCGAACCGGCGGAATACCCGGCCCGCACGCCTGGTTGAACAGTCTGAGGGTGTGCCGGGCGCCACACCTGTGCCGGCTCCATCGACGGCCTCGTCCACCGGGTGGAGGGTCGCGATGTTCGAGGGTTTCCGGGAGTTCGACGTCGCCGGTGTGCACGGGCGGGTCGGCGGCTCCGGGCCGCCGGTGTTGCTGCTGCACGGCATCCCACAGACCCACCTGATGTGGCACCGGGTGGCCCCGGCGCTGGCCGAGCGGTACACCGTGGTGGCCGCCGACCTGCGCGGATACGGCGGCAGCGGGGTCGGCGCCGGCGATCATTCCATGCGCTCGCTGGCCGCCGACCAGGTCCGGCTGATGACGGAACTCGGGTACCGGGAGTTCGCCGTGGCCGGGCACGACCGGGGCGCCCGGTGCGCGTACCGGATGGCCCTGGACCACCCCGACGTGGTCAGCGCGCTGGCCGTGCTGGACGTTGTGCCCACCGCCGAGGCGTTCCGCCGGGCGGACCGGGAGTTCAGCCTCGGCTACTGGGTGTGGTCCTTCCTCGCCGCCCCCGCCCCGGTGCCCGAGCGGCTCATCGCCGCCGACCCGGACACCCTGGTGAACCACATGTTGGAGGCCTGGTCCGAGCGCCCCGACGTGTTCCCGCCCGAGGTGCGCTCCCACTACGTCGAACAGTTCCGCGACCCGGCCCGGGTGCACGCGATCTGCGAGCAGTACCGGGCGGCGGCCACGCTGGACGTGGCCCACGACGAGGCCGACCGGGGCCGGCACCGGATGCGCTGCCCGGTGCTGGCGCTGTGGAGCGAGGCCGGCGCGGTGCACGCCTGGTACGAGCCGCTGGAGGTGTGGCGGGAATGGGCGGACGACGTGCGCGGCGGCCCGCTCCCCGGCGGGCACTTCCTGCCCGAGGAATGCCCGGCCGAGGTCCTCACCGAGCTGACGCGGTTCCTGGACGAGAGTGACCGGCGAGGGGCTGGACCAGGCACTTCATCGCCGAAGGCGATTCGTGAATGACCCTCTGAACAAGCATCACTGTAGCCTAGCCTTACCTGTGGGTATCGGGGCTTGCTTTGGAGGGATCGGTTGGCTGGTGCTGAAACGCCGCCCGCCTCACCGCGGGCCCGGCGCACCGGCCTGCTGTTCGTGCTTCTGGGCCTGATCGCGCTGGCCGCACTGGCCAGCCTGGCGGTGGGCGCCAAGGCGATCCCCCCGGACCAGGTGTGGCAGGCGCTGGTCGCCCCCACCGGCGGGGAGAACGACAGCGTGGTGCGCCAGCTTCGGGTGCCCCGGACGCTGCTCGCGCTGGTGGTCGGCCTGGCCCTCGGCGTGGCCGGCGCGCTGATGCAGGGGCACACGCGCAACCCACTGGCCGACCCCGGGCTGCTCGGGGTCAGCGCCGGCGCCGGGTTCTTCGTCGTACTGGCCAGCCAGCTGCTCGGGCTGACCAGCCTGTACGGCTACATCTGGTTCGCCTTCGCCGGCGCGTTCACCGCCAGCGTGCTGGTGTTCCTGCTCGGCTCGCTCGGCCGGGGCGGCCCGACCCCGGTGACCCTGGCGCTGGCCGGCGTCGCCCTCAGCCAACTGCTGCTCGCGCTGACCACCGCGATCGCGCTGGCCGACGACCGCACGCTGGACACCTTCCGGTTCTGGTCGGTCGGCTCGTTGGCCAACCGGGACCTGGGCATCCTCACCCAGGTGGCGCCGTTCATGCTGGCCGGGCTGGTGCTCGCGGCGATGAACGGCCCGGCGCTGAACACGCTGGCCCTGGGCGAGGACGTGGCGCGGGGTCTGGGCCAGAACGTCGCGCTGGCCCGCGCCACCGGGCTGACCGCGATCACCCTGCTCACCGGGGCGGCGGTGGCCGCCTGCGGCCCGATCAGCTTCATCGGCCTGGTGGTGCCGCACGTGGCCCGGTACTTCACCGGTCCGGACCAGCGCTGGCTGCTGCCCGCGGCCGGGATGATCGGCGCGGTGCTGCTGGTCGCCTCGGACGTGATCGGCCGGGTGCTGGTGCGGCCGGCCGAGCTGCCGGTGGGCGTGGTGGTCGGGTTGATCGGGGCGCCGTTCTTCGTGGCCCTGGTGCGGCGGCGGAAGCTGGTGCGGATATGACGGTGGCTGGGCGGGTCCCGGTCCGGGTGGGCCGGTTCTCCGGGGTGTGGCGGCCCCGGTTCGTCACGGTGACGCTGGTCGGCGTGGCGCTGCTGGTGCTGGCCTCGGCGCTGAACATCGGGCGCGGCGACTACCCGATCTCCCTGCTGGAGGTGCTGCGCACGCTGCTCGGCGCCGGGGACGAGGCGCAGCGGTTCATCGTGCTGGACCTGCGGCTGCCCCGCACCCTGACCGGCCTGCTGGTCGGCGCGGCACTGGGCCTGTCCGGGGCGATCACCCAGTCCATCGCGCGCAACCCGCTGGCCAGCCCGGACATGCTCGGGGTGACCGACGGGGCCAGCGCGGCGGCGGTGCTGGCCATCGTCATCGGGGGTGGGTCCGGGGCCGTGGCCGGGGCGCTCGGCGCGATCGGCGTCCCGCTGGCCGCGCTGATCGGCGGGCTGGCTACGGCGGCGCTGATGTACGGGCTGGCCTACCGGCGCGGGCTGGACAGCTACCGGTTGGTGCTGGTCGGCGTGGGAATCAGCGCGGCGGCCCTGTCGCTGACCTCGTGGCTGCTGGTGGTGGCCAAGATCGAGCAGGCCGGCGAGGTGCTGGTCTGGCTGCGCGGCTCGCTCAACTCGCGGGACTGGGGGGACGTGGTGCCGGTGGGCATCGCGCTGCTGCTCCTGGTCCCGCCGGCGCTGCTGCTCACCTTCCGGCTGGGCGTGCTGCAGCTGGACGACGACGCGGCGCGCGGGCTGGGCGTGCCGGTGGACCGCTCGCGCGGGGTGTTGCTGCTGCTCGCGGTCGGCCTGGCGGCGGTGGCCACGGCGTGCGCCGGGCCGGTCCGGTTCGTCGCGCTGATGGTGCCGCAGATCAGCCTGCGGCTGGTCGGCTCGTCCCGGCCACCGCTGGTCACGTCCGCCGTGTACGGCGCGCTGCTCACCGTGGCCGCCGACATGCTGGGCCGCACCGTGCTCGGCGAGGAACAGCCGGTGGGCATCGTGACCGTGGTGCTCGGCGCCCCCTACCTGCTCTACCTGCTGGTCCGGCAGAACCGAAAGGCGACCGCATGACGTCCCTGCAAGCGCGCGGCGTCCGGCTGGGCTACGGCGAGACCGTGGTCATCGACGGCCTGGACCTGGACGTGCTCGACGGCACGGTGACCGCCGTGATCGGGCCGAACGGCTGCGGCAAGTCCACCCTGCTGCGCGCGCTGGGCCGGCTGCTGCCGCTGCGCGGGGGCCAGGTGCTGCTGAACGACAAACCGCTGCGCCAGTACCCCACCCGCGAGGTGGCCAAGATCATCGGCGTGCTCCCGCAGTCGCCGGTGGCGCCGGAGGGGCTCACCGTCGCCGACCTGGTGGCGCGCGGGCGGCACCCGCACCAGACCTGGTACCGGCAGTGGTCCAGCGACGACGAGCAGGCCGTGGCCGAGGCGCTGAGCTGGACCGGGATGACCGAGTTCGCCGAGCGCACGGTGGACTCGCTGTCCGGCGGGCAGCGCCAGCGGGTGTGGATCTCCATGGCGCTGGCTCAGGGCACCGACGTGCTGCTGCTGGACGAGCCGACCACGTTCCTGGACCTGGCCCACCAGGTCGACGTGCTGGACCTGGTGGAGCGGCTGCACCAGGAGAAGCGCCGCACCGTGGTGATGGTGCTGCACGACCTGAACCTGGCCGCCCGCTACGCCCAGCGCCTGGTGGCCATGAAGGCCGGCCGGATCGAGGCCCAAGGCCCCCCGGCCGAAGTCCTCACCCCCGACCTCCTCCGCCAGGTCTTCGACCTGGAAGCCCAAGTGGTAACCGACCCCGTAGCCGGCACCCCCCTAGTGGTCCCCGTAGGCCGCCGCCACCGCCTCCCAGCCTGATTCAGTCACTTCAGGAGGCCGGTTCAGTCAACAGTGTTGACTGAATCAGCGTGCTGAAGTGACTGAATCGGCGGGGCGGGGTCAGGAGGCGAGGCCAGCCTCGGTGAGCTTGCGGCGGTGCAGGGCTCGGCGGTGGGCGGCGCGGGCCGCCAGCCGGGCGCCCGGTGGGCGGGGCGGCGGTGCCATGGGCCGGGGGACGGTGACGGGGCAAGAGGCGGCGGGTTCGGGGGCCGGGGATTCGGCGGCGGGTGGGCGGGTCGGGTGGAAGGGGCAGCCCAGGTCGGCGTCGGAGTTCTTGTCCGGCAGGAAGTACTGCCGCCACTCCCGGTTCGCCGGGTCGCCGTAGTTGCCCAGCGCGGACGAGGGCGGCGTGCCGTCGAACGCCCGCAACCGCCGGCGGATCACCCGCCGGGCCGCCGCGCCCCGGGGCGAGTCCGCCTCGAGGCCGTCGAACACCCAGCGGGGCTGGAAGGTGATCACGAAGCCGGGTGAGTAGCGGCTGCGCCGGCGCACGTGCGCCGGGGTGTTGCACACCACGAAGATCGAGGTGCCGCCGAAGCTGAACTCCCACAGCGGGTGGTCCGGGTCCTCCGGCACGGCCTCCGGCCAGCGTTCCGGATCCTGCTCGTGCAGGAACTGCAGCACCGACCAGAACTTGGCGTGGTACTCGGCCAGCGAGCGCACCCGCGCCTGGGGCCGGAAGAACACGATCAGCGAGGTGTCGCTGGACAACGACTGGTAGGTGTCCAGGTAGGTGCGGATCACGTCCACCAGCGGATGCCAGGTGTCCTGGTCGTCCAGGTCGTCCACGAAGCTGAACCGCAGCGTGCGCTTCTTCGCCGCCGCCACCGCGAAGGTGCACGGGAACGGCGACTCGTTGGACAGCAGCGCCTCGACCAGGTCGTCCAGGCAGGCCGGGCCCCAGTCCGGCACGGCGCCGAGGGTCCAGTCCTCTACGCCATCCATCAGCTGACCTGCCGCAGCATCTCGTCGGGGATGATCGGTTGGTGGTAGGTGCACGAGCCGGAGAGCACCGTCGAGCCGTGCAGCCGGGAGACCGGGATGAGCAGCTTGTCGCCCTGGTTGAGCTGGATCTTGTGGGTGACGTTGTTCCAGAAGTGCATCTGGCCGACCTCGATCATCACCAGCCGGTGCTCGTTGTGCACGTGCGTGGTGGAGGTCTCCTCCTCGGTCTCCACGAACGTGTCCAGGTCCACCTCGATGTTCTCGTTGGTGATGATCTGGTCCAGCTTCTCGGCCTTCTCCTGGTACTCCGGGATGCGGTCGGCCCAGGTCACCTGCTCGGCCAGGTCGCGGTGCCACAGGTCGGTGAGCCAGGCGGCATCCGCGAAGCCCCGGTGGAACGACTCCAGCACGCGGCCGCCGAAGATGCCCGGGAACGGGCCGAGCAGGGTCTCCAGGTAGCCCTCCAGGTCCAGCTCGGCCGGCCGCCGGAAGTAGTCGGCCGAGGAGCCGAAGCCACCGGAGAACACCTCGGCGAACCGGGCGGCGCTCACCCGTTCGTCGATCTTCAGCTGAACCAGCGCGCCGAGCAGCTCGAAGAACCGCTCGTGGTTGGCCCCCAGGTAGTGCGCGTGGTTGCCCCGGGCCAGCGAGGAGTTCAGGTACAGCTGCCAGTACGCCCCGGCCGTCGGCCGCAGGCCGGCGTCGGTGAGCAGCGAGCGGTAGCGGGTGCCCGAGTCCAGCCAGCCCCGGTACTCGTCCAGCAGCAGGCCGGCCAGTTCGGGGTGCGCGGCGGAGTACTCGCCGATCGCGTTGCGGCCGACCGCCGCGTAGCTGGCCGGCAGGAAGGCGGACAGCTGCAACAGCAGGAAGGTGGCCGACTCGCGGCGGTCCTTGGTGTCCAGTGCGGCCTGGAAGCCCTCGCCGGGCTGCTCGGTGCGGCGGTCCAGGTACTCCCGCGCGTACCGGGTCACCCCGGCCAGGCTGGTCTCCGGCAGCTCGGCCCGCTCGCCGTCCAGGAAGCTGAACAGGTGCCGCTCCAGGATGGGCCGGGCCAGCGCGCCCAGCGAGCGGTTGCGCTCGGTGTAGAAGTTCCGCCGGTCGGCCTCCGCCTCCGCGTTCGCGTCCGGCGCCAGGTAGGTCAGGTCGGCGTCGTAGATGTTGCGCAGCATGCGGTGGCCGAGCAGTCCGGACAGCCGCAGCGCCTTCTCGGTGATGATCGGCTTGCCGTAGTTCAGCCAGTCCAGGTCGTCCGGGCGGACCGGGCGGCGGAACGGGTTGGCCTCGGTGGTCAGCTCTTCCCACTCGGCGGCCCGGAACGCGTGATTCCTGGCGTACGCCTTCACCACCGCGTTCGCGGTGTCGGCGTCGGGCTCGGCGTTGCCCAGGTCCGCCAGCTCCAGCCGCTCCTCGGCCGCTGCCATCATCGTCATCCCTTCGGATTGCCTGCTCTTGGATTGGCGCGTCGCTATGGGGCTACCGTCCGGGCAGCACGTGCCACCGGTCCCCCAACCGCGCATCAGACATTGCCCTTAGGTTAGGCAAGGCTAATTACCGAAGCAAGGCGTCCGTTGGCGTGATGCCGCCCACCCCGCCGCAACCCCTCCGCCGCCGCACCCCGCCGCAACCCCTCCGCCGCGGCGCCCCGCCACAGCGCCGAGGTCGCGACCAGAGACGTTCTACCCGCCGGTAGCGTCTCCGCTCGCGACCTCGGCGCGATGGGCGACCCGGCGACGCCGGAAAACCGCGCGGATGTTACCGATGGTGCGCGCGAGGTTTGCGGTGAGCTGGTGTTTGTCCAGGCGCATGGTGTGCCAGCCGTAACGGGCGAGATCGTTGTCCCGGCGCAGGTCCCTGGCGTGCTGCCGGGGGTCGAGGTGGACCGCGCCGTCGTACTCGAGTGCGAGCTTGGCATCGACGTAGGCCAGGTCCACCCGGGCGATCAGGTACCAGTCCCGGTCCAGGATCTCGTACTGCACCTCGGGCGGCGGCAGGCCGGCATCGATCAGCGCGAGCCGTAGGCGGGTCTCCATCGGCGACTCCGCCCTCGGGTCGGCCAGCGCGACCACCTCATCGAGCCGGCGGCAGCCACGGGCTCCTCGCTGTTTCGCCCGGCGAACCAGCAGATCCGCCGGGTCGAAGCACTTGTGGGCCAGCGCGTCCACCGCCACCACCGCCGCCACCGTCGACAGCCGCCGGGCCAGGTCCCAGGCGGTGCGCTCCGGCGAGGTGACCCGGCACCCGCCGGCCTCGACGAGGTCGGCATCGTCCACCCGCGCCCTGGTCATCCGCAGGCCGGGGTGCGAGTGGCGCGGGCCGGGGACGAAGACCTCCACCGGGGCGTTCCAAGGCGCGCAGTGGGCGCCGAGCAGTGCCGCGGCCGAGTAGCCGGCCAACGCTCCGCCTCGTTCTCCGACCAGTAAATATGCCGCCCGCGAGCGGGTCGCGAAGTCCAGCTCGAGCTCGGCCGGGATGTACACGTCCGGGAAGATCCGGCGGTAGCGCGGCCCATGCAGTCGCCGGTAGCTCACCAGGCCGGACGCCAACGCGGCACTTCCCCGGAACGGCCCCGTCATCACGTCACTCATCGTGCCGGGCGCGCCCGGTCACGGGGGGCGGAACGGAGAAACTCACCGAGGTCGCGACCACAGACGTTCTACCCACCGGTAGCGTCTCTGGTCGCGACCTCGGCGTCGGGTTTCAGTCCTTGAGGAAATCCACGAGCAGGCGGTTGACCTCTTCGGGGCGCTCGAGGTAGCCGAAGTGGCCGGTGTCGGGGATCTCCAGGTAACGAGCGCCGGGGATGGCGTCGGCCACCTCCCGGCAGAGGTATGTCGGGATCATCACGTCGTCCGCGAACCCGATCACCAGGGTGGGCACCCGGATGTCCCGGTAGGCGGCCCGGCGGTCGTCCAGGTGCGAGGAGACCGCGAGCTGCGCCCGCTCCCCCGCCGGCATGGGCGCACTGGACAGCTCGAAGATGTCCAGCCAGTCCCGCACGGCGGACTCGTTGCGCAGGGTGGCCGGCGAGAGGTTCAGGGCCGCGGTCACCGCCGCGTGGTACGGGGCGGGCAGCACCACCTTCTGGTCGAACAGCTCCTGCTGCCCCCGGGTGTAGGCGCGCTGCACCGGGTCCAGCCGGGCGTGCCCGGCCATGGCCACGGCCCTGCGCACCAGGTCGGGGCGCTCCAGCGCCAGCTCCTGGACCACCCGCGCGCCCAGTGAGGTGCCGACCACCCGCGCCGGGCCGCCGCCGAGGTGCTCGATCAGCGCGGCCAGGTCGGCGACCAGGTCCTCGATGGTCAGCCGGTCCGCCGGCGAGGAGCCGCCGAGGCCGCGTGCGTCGTACGTCACTACCCGGTATCCGGCCGCCACCAGCGCCGGCACCTGGTGCAGGTGCCACACCCGGCCGGGGCTGCCGGTGCCCATGACCAGCACAACCAGCTCACCGTCGCCGCTGGCCCGGTAGCTCAGCGAAACCCCGTTCAGCCGGGCGACGGTCATGAACGAAACCCCCTGTTTGATAGCACAGCCTTACCTTGCCATGCTGCTCTCATGGCCACCGGATCAGCCGTGCTGCGTGAGTCGATCATCACCCGCCGCCGGGACCTCACCGTCGCGACCGTCCTGCTCATGCTGCACCAGGCCGGGGAGGCGATGGTCCCGGTGCTGGTGGGAGTGGTGATCGACCAGGCGATCGACCCGGCGACCCTCGGCGGCGGCTCGGTGGCCGACCTGGTGCTCTGGCTGGCCGTGCTCGGGCTGGACTTCCTGCTGCTGTCCAACTGCTTCCGGCTGGGTTCCCGGCGCACCTGGCTGTCCGAGGCGCGAGCCGACCAACAGCTGCGGCTGAAGATCGGCGAGCGGGTGCTCGACCCGCGCGGCGGCGCCGAGGCCGGCCGGATGCCCGGCGCGCTGGTGAACGTCGCGGTCGGCGACGCCAAGCGGGTCGCCGAGCTGCACCTGGCGCTGCCGTTCGGGCTGGCCGGGATGGCGGCGATCGTCGTCGCGGCCATCGCGCTGCTGCGCATCTCGGTGCCGTTGGGGCTGCTCATCCTGCTCGGCATGCCGCCGCTGCTCTGGTTGCTGCGCCAACTCGGCAAGCCCATGCAGCGGCGCAGCGGGCCGGAGCAGGAACGCGCCGCGCAGGCCGCCGGGGTGGCCGCCGACCTGGTCGAAGGGGTGCGGGTGCTGAAGGGCATCGGCGCCGAGCGGGCCGCCGTGCGGCGCTACGAGCGGACCAGCCGCGACGCCCTGCACGCGACGCTGCGCGCGGCCCGGGCGCAGGGCTGGAACGAGGGTGCGACGCTGGCCGCGAACGGGCTGTTCCTGGCGCTGATCGCGCTGGTCGGCGGCCGGTTGGCGGCGCAGGGGTCGATCAGCGTCGGGGAGCTGGTCTCGGCCGTCGGGCTGGCCCAATTCCTGCTCGGCCCGCTGTCCGTGCTGGGCCGGATGAGCGGCTCGTACGCCCAGGCCCGGCCGTCGGCGGACCGCATCGCCGAGATCCTCGCCGCGCCGCCCTCGGTACCGCGCGGCACCGGGGAACCCGCCGATCCGGTGCGCGGAGAGCTGCGGCTGCGCGGCGTCCGGCACGGCCCGCTGCGCGGCCTGGACCTGGACGTGCCGGCCGGCCAGCTGCTGGGCATCGCGGCCACCGACCCGGGCGCGGTGAGCGCGCTGCTGGCCTGCCTGAACCGGGAGGCCGACCCGGAGGACGGCAGTATCAAGCTGGACGGCCGGCCGCTGGCCGAGCTGGACCCGGCCCGGCTGCGCGGCGCGATCCTGGTGGCCGCGCACGACGCCGCGCTGTTCGCCGGCACCCTGGCGGAGAACGTGGCCGCCTCGGCCACCGCCGGGACCGACCTGGCCCCGGTGCTCGGCGCCTCCCGGGCGGACGAGGTGGCCGAGACCCTCGCCGACGGACTGGACACCCCGGTCAGCGAGCAGGGCCGCTCGCTCTCCGGCGGGCAGCGGCAACGCGTGGCGCTGGCCCGCGCGCTCGCCGCCGAGGCCCCGGTACTGGTGCTGCACGACCCCACCACCGCACTGGACACGGTGACCGAGGCGCACGTGGCCGGCGCGCTGCGCGAGCTCCGCGCCGGGCGCACCACCCTGGTGGCCACCACCAGCCCGGCACTGCTGGCCGCCTGCGACCGGGTCGTCACCCTGGGCGAAGCCGGGGTCGTCGCGGCCGGAAGCCACGCCGAGCTGCTGCGGGACCGGGCCGACTACCGGGAGCTGGTGCTCGCGTGACCGCCCGGGAGATCCTGCCCGTCGCGACGCCGGGCCGGGTGCGCGCGGAACTGTCCCGGCTGCTGCGCCCGCGCCGGACAGTCGGCGCGCTGGCCTTCGTCGCGCTGGTCGGCAGCGCGGCGGTCAGCCTGCTCGCGGCCCCGCTGCTCGGCCGGATCGTGGACCTGGTCGCGGCCCGCCGGCCACCCGCCTCGGTGCACGGCCCGGTGCTCGGGCTGGTCGGCGTCGCGGTGGGCCAGGGGTTACTGGCCGTGCTGGGCGTGGTGCTGCTCACCCGGGCCGCCGAGGGAATGCTGGCCGACCTGCGGGAACGGTTCATCACCCGGGTGCTCGAGCTGCCCCTGGAGCGGATCGAGCGGGCCGGCTCGGGCGACCTGACCTCACGGGTCACCGCCGACGTGACGCAGGTCAGCCAGGCCGCCCGGCAGGGGCTGCCCCGGTTCGCCCGGGCCAGCCTGATCATCGTGTTGACCGTGGTCGGGCTGACCGCACTGGACTGGCGGTTCGCCCTGGCCGCGCTGCTCGCCGTGCCCGTCCAGGTGGTCGTCGTGCGCTGGTACCTGCGCCGGTCCAGCCCGCTGTACCGGGTGCAGCGGGAGGTCGGCGGCGCGCAGCAACAGCAGCTGCTGGACACCGTCGGCGGGGCCGCCACGGTGCGCGCGTTCCGCCTGACCGACACCCACGCCGAGCGGCTGCGGGAGCGCAGCGAAGACGTCGTGGGGGCCTCCGTGCGGGTGGTCCGGCTGCAGACCGGGTTCTTCGGCCGGTTGAACATGGCCGAGTTCGTCGGCGTGGCCGCCGTGCTGGCCGCCGGGTACTGGCTGGTTCGCTCGGGCGCCGCGTCGGTGGGCACGGCCAGCGCGGCCGCGCTGTACTTCATCAACCTGTTCAACCCGATCAACCAGGCGCTGTCCTTGCTGGACACGATGCAGTCGGCCGGCGCGGCGCTGGCCCGGCTGGTTGGCGTGCTGGACCTGCCGGCCGACGCCGAGGAGAGGAGTCAGGGCGGGAGGGAACGCCTGGACGCCTCGGTGAAGCTCAGCCAGGTCGGCCACGCCTACCACGACGGCCACCCGGTGCTGCACGACATCGACCTGGAGCTGCCCGCCGGCAGCCGGGTGGCGCTGGTCGGTGCCACCGGGGCGGGCAAGAGCACGCTGGCCAAGCTGGTCTCCGGGGTGCACCGGCCGAGCCGGGGCAGCCTGCGGGTGGGCGCCTCGGTCGGGCTGGTCACCCAGGAGGTGCACGTGTTCGCCGGGCCGCTGGCCGACGACCTGCGGCTGGCGCGCCCGGACGCCACCGACGAACGGCTGCGGGACGCGCTGCGGGCGGTCGGCGCGCTGGACTGGGCCCAGGCGCTGCCCGACGGGCTGGCCACCGTGGTCGGGGCAGGCGCCAAGCAGCTGACCGTGGTGCAGTCCCAGCAGCTCGCGCTGGCCCGGCTGGTGCTGGCCGATCCGCCGATCGCCGTGCTGGACGAGGCCACCGCCGAGGCGGGCAGCGCCGGCGCGCGGGTGCTGGACGCGGCCGCGTTGCGCGCGCTGGACGGCCGCACCGGCCTGATGGTGGCGCACCGGCTCACCCAGGCCGGAACCGCCGACCTGGTGGTGGTGCTGGACGCCGGCCGGATCGTCGAGCAGGGCAGCCATGACGAGCTGCTCGCGGCGGGCGGCCGGTACGCCGAGCTGTGGCGGGCCTGGCAGGCGAACCGGTGACCCACACCCGCCGGAAGCTCCTCAGGTTCGGCGCCCCGATTCAGTCACTCCAGCACGCTGATTCAGTCACTCCAGCACGCTGATTCAGTAACTCCAGCACGCTGATTCAGTAACTTCAGCACGCTGATTCGGTCAACTCGGGCGAGGTGTTAGCCGGCTTCCACCGGGGCAGGTGCTGGACTGACTGAACCGACGTGCTGGAGTGACTGAATCAACGTGCTGAAGTCACTGAATCAGCGGGGGGTCTGGGAGGGTTCGGCCATGGCGACCGCGATCTTGCGCGGGCCGGTGAAGGGCTCGCGGCCGTGGGCCACCGCCATGTTGTCCACCACCAGCAGATCGTCGAACTGGTAGTCGAAGCGGGTGGCGGCGCGCCGGTAGCACTGACGCAGGTGGTCCACGACGTTGTCCGGGATGGCGCCGCCGTCGCCGTAGTAGGTGTTGTTGGGCAGCCCGTCCTCGCCGTAGATCTCCCGCAGGCCCTCCCGGATGGACGGCTCCAGGCTGCTCTCGTGGAACAGCACCACGTGGTTGAACCAGACCGGCTGGCCACTGACCGGGTGCTGGTGCACCGCGTCGCGCACCGCGCGGGTGCGCAGCCCGTTCGGCTCGATCCACTCCGGCTCCACCCCGCCGGCCCGGCACAGCCGCTCCACCTCGGCCCGGTCGTCCGTATTGAAGGCCGTCCACCAGCGCAGCCCGATGTCGTCGCCGTAGTTGCGGACCACCATCCAGCGCCGCCGCTCGAACTCCTCGCGCACGCTCGGGTCGATCAGCCGGTACACCTCGCGGACCGAGGACAGCGGGGTGGCGCCCTGGGTCTCCGGCGGGCTCTGGCAGTGGAAGAACAGGGTCAGCGGCCAGACCGCCTGGTAGGACATCTCGTTGTGCAGCGGGATCTCCGCGTGCGGCGGGTACTCGGTGGACGAGTACACGTTGCCCTTGATCCGGGACCGGGGCGTGGACTGCTCCGTGTAGGTCAACGGCTCGCCGGCCAGCGCGCGCACCGCGTCGGCGAAGCCGTCCACCCCGCCCACGTCGAAGCCGCGCAGCAGCACCGCGCCGTGCTCGGTGAGGCCGGCGCGGATCGCGCTCCGGTCCTGTTTCAGCCGGTCCACCACCGGCCCCGAGCCGGTGATGGTCAGCGCCAACGTCATTTCCTACCTCCTACAGCCCGCGTGAAGCGAGGAACTCGGCGAGCACCGGACCGATCCGGCCGAGCGAGTGCGGCGCCATCAGGTCGTCGTGCCGGAAGTCCACCGGGTGCTCGGTCACCCGGCCGGACAGGAAGGGCCGCCAGCTGGCCAGCGCGGTGGCGCCGCCCAGCTCGGTGTCCGAGGCCGAGAAGAACAGCGTCTCGGAGTCGAAGACCTTCGGATCGGCCGCGTGGTTGATCCGAGTGATGGAGAGCAGGCTGTCCACCAGCACGTCGATCTCCGCCCCGGACAGCCCGTCGAACACCCCGCCGTACTCGGCGGCGTACCGGCGCACGGTCGCCAGGGTGACCGTCGAAGGGTCCAGGCCGCGCACGTCGTAGCCGGCCCGCAGCAGCCACCGGTGGTACAGCGCGGACCGGGCCAGCGGGTCCTCGGCGACCAGCAGCGCGCCGTCGGCCCGGGCGTCCAGCAGCGCCAGCAGCGGCACCTCGTGACCTCGTTCCCGCAGCTCGCAGGCCACCCGGTGGGCGATCCGGCCGCCCAGCGACCAGCCGAGCAACAGGTACGGCCCCTCCGGCCGGTGCGCCAGGATCCGCTCCGCGTAGCTGCGTGCCAGGTAGTCGACGCGCGGCGAGTCCAGTTCCTCGGCGGCCACGTCGGTGGCCTGCAGGCCGTAGACCGGCCGCTCCGCGCCCAGGTGCGGCAGCAGCCCGGTGTACATCCAGGACAGCCCCAGCTTGGGGTGCACGCAGTACAGCGGCGGCCGCGCGCCGGTGCGGCGCAGCGGCAGCAGCGGCGCGAACGCCGAGCCGGCCGGCAGCGACGCCACGTCGCCCACGTCCACCAGCCGGCCGAGCAGCCGGGGGGTCGGCGCATCGAACAGCGCCCGCAGCGCCACAGCCGCGCCCAGCCGCTGTTCCACCGAGGCCACCAGCCGGGTGGCCAGCAGCGAGGACCCGCCCAGCTCGAAGAACGAGTCGTCCGCCCCCACCGACGGCACGTCGAGCAACTCGGCGTACAGCTCGCACAGGGTGGCCTCGGTGTCCGTCGACGGGGCCCGGTGCGGCGCGGCCGCCCCCAGCTCCGGCTCGGGCAGCGCGCGGCGGTCCACCTTGCCCGCCGGGGTCAGCGGGAACTCCGGCAACACCACGATGCCGGCCGGCACCATGTGCTCGGGCAACCGGCCGCGCAGCCAGCCGCGCAGCTCCTCGGCGGTGGCACCCTCGCCCAGCGCGTAGCCGGCCAGCACGTCCGCCCCGGACGGCCCCGGCACCGCGACCACCACGGCGGAGCGCACCGCCGGGTGCTCGGCCAGCACCGCCTCGATCTCCTGCGGCTCCACCCGCATACCGCGGATCTTCACCTGGTGGTCGGCCCGGCCGGCGAACTCCAGCGAGCCGTCCGGCCGCCAGCGGGCCAGGTCACCGGTCCGGTAGAGCCGTTCCCCGGCCGTTCCGCGCGGGTCGGCGACGAACCGGGACGCGGTCTGCACCGGCTCGCCGAGGTAACCCCGGGCCAGCGGCAACCCGCCGACGTAGAGCTCCCCCAGCGCGCCGACCGGGACCGGGCGCAGCGCCTGGTCCAGGACGTGGATGCGGGTGTTCCGGTTGGGCTTGCCGATGGACAGCGAGCCCCGTTCGGCGCCCGGCCGGTACACCTCGTGGCTCACCCCGATGGTGGCCTCGGCCGGCCCGTAACCGTGGTACAGGACGGCACCGAGGCGCTCGCGGACCCGGGCGAACAGCTCCGGGGTGAGCGCCTCGCCACCGCACCACAGGTGGCGCAGCGAGTTCAGCTCCGCCGTGGCCGGCAGCTCGAGCATCACCTCAAGCGCCGAGGAGACCAGGTAGGCGAAGGTCACCCGATGCTCGCGCATCAGCTCGACCAGCCGGGGCACGTCCCGCTCCGCGCCGGGCTCGGCGACCACCAGGCTGGCCCCGCAGACCAGCGGCAGGAAGATCTCGTTGATGGAGATGTCGAAGCCCAGCGGCGCCTTGAACAGCGAGGCGTCCCCCGGACCGAACTCCAGCATGCCGACCTGCCAGCGCAGCCGGGCGCAGATCGGCCGATGGGTGATCATCGCGCCCTTCGGCCGCCCGGTGGTGCCGGAGGTGTAGATGACGTATGCCAGGTTGTCCGGGGACAACCTGGCCCGTGAGTGATTTGTATGGCTATAGCCATACAAATCACTCACGGGCTCAACCGGTACACCGGACAACCCGGGGTTGTCCGGTGTACCGGTGAGCACCAGATCCAACGGCCCGCATACCTGCGCCACCCGGGCCACCGGCCAGGCCGGCTCCACCGGGACGAACGCGGCGCCGGCGCGCAGCACCGCGAGCAACGCGACGATCAACTCGGCCGACCGGTCCAGGTGCACCCCGACCAGCTTCTCCGGCCCGATACCCCGCTCGAGCAGGCGCGCGGCCAGTGCGCCCGAACGGCGGTCCAGCTCGGCGTAGCTCAGCCGCTCGTCGCCGGCCAGCACGGCCGGCGCGTCCGGGGTGCGCGCCACCTGGGCGGCGAACATCCCGTACAGCGTGTCCCCGGCCTCGACCTCGACCACCGGACCGGTGCCGAACTCGCGCAGCTGGTGGCGTTCCGCCTCGGTGAGCGCGTCCAGCCGGTTCAACGGCAGGTCGGGTTGCTCGGCCAGCGTGTGCAGCACCCGGCGCAGCCGGGCCAGCAGGGTGGTAGCGGTCTCCCGGTCGAACAGCTCCGGCCGGTAGCCCAGCTCCAGGCCCAGCCCGGCCACCCCGGCCCGGGAGCCGAACCGGAAGGACAGGTCGAACTTGGCCGCGTTCAGCGAGCCGAGCAGCAGCTCCGCCTCCAACCCGGCGAACTCCGGCGGCACCGGCGCGTCCTGCCGCACCACGGACGCCTGGAACAACGGGTGCCGGCCGGGCGCGCGGGTCGGTTTGAGCACTTCGACCAGCCGCTCGAACGGCAGGTCCTGGTGCTCCAGTGCGCCCAGCACGGCGTCCCGGGTGCGCCCGACCACCTCGCGCAGCGTCGGGTTGCCGGTCAGGTCGGTCCGGATGACCAGGGTGTTCACCAGGAAGCCGACCAGGTCGGCCAGCGCGTCCTCGGTGCGGCCGGCGACCGGTGCGCCGAGCGGGATGTCGGTGCCGGTGCCGGTGGCGTAGAGGGTCAGCGCCACGGCGGCCTGGGCCAGCACGTAGTCGCTGGCCCCCAGCTCCTCGCCGAGCGCGCGCAGGCGAGCCTCGGTGTCCGGGTCCAGCGCGTCCCGCACCGCGTCGCCGTGTCCGCTGGGCTGGCGCGGGCGGGGCCGGTCCAGCGGCAGCGGCAGCTCGTCCGGGATGCCGGCCAGCGCGTCCCGCCAGTACTCGGTCTGCGCGTGAGCCAGCTCGCCGTCGTCGGCCAGCAGCTCGCGCTGCCAGAGCGCGTAGTCCGCGTACTGCGCGGGCAGTGGCTGGAACGCCGGCTCGTGGCCGCCGCGCCGCGCCCGGTAGGCCGTGGCCAGGTCGCGCAGCAGCACGCCCAGCGACCACTCGTCGCCGGCGATGTGGTGCAGCACCACGGAGAGCACGTGCTCGTCCGGGCGCAGCCGCCACAGCGCGACCCGCAGCGGCGGCTCGTTGGCCAGGTCGAACAGGTGCCCGGCCGCCTCCGCCAGCGCCGTCGCCAGCTCGGCCGGCTCCAGCGGACGCACCGGCAGCTCCGGCGTCACCGGCTCCAGGATCCGCTGGTAGGGACCGTCCGGATGCACCCCGACCACGGTGCGCAGGCTCTCCTGCCGGGCCACCACGTCGCCCAGCGCGGCGCGCAGCGCCGGCCCGTCCAGCTCGCCGGTCAGCCGCAGCCCGAAGGGCATGTTGTAGGTGGCGGCGGCGCCCTCGAACCGGTGCAGGAACCACAGCCGCTCCTGCGCGTGGGACAGCGGCACCCGCTCCGGCCTCGGCCCGGCCACCAGCGGCGCCCGGGTTCCGCCGACCGGCCCGGAACCCGCGTCCAACGCCGTGGCCAGCGCGGCCACCGTGGGGTGGTCGTAGATCAGCCGGACGCCCACCTCCCGGCCCAGCGCGGAACGCACCCGCGCGGCCAGCTGGGTGGCCAGCAGGGAGTGCCCGCCCAGCGCGAAGAACGAGTCGTCGGCGCCGATGCTCGTTCCGCTGACGCTGCTCTCGGCACCGATGCTCGTTCCGCTGACGCTGCTCTCGGCACCGATGCTGGTCAATTCGAGCAGCTCGGCGAACAGCTTGGCCAGCGCCCGCTCGGTGTCGGTCTCCGGCGGCCGGGAGTCGGACCGGCCGGCCAGCTCGGGTGCCGGCAGCGCGCGCCGGTCCAGCTTGCCGTTGGTGGTCAGCGGCAGCTCGTCCATCGCCACGAACGCCGAGGGCACCATGTACTCGGGCAGCCGCGCCGCCAGGTAGGCGCGCAGCTCGGCCGGGTCGGCGTCCGGCCCGACGACGTAGCCGATCAAGGTCTGCCGGCCCGCGATCACCGCGCACCGCCGCACGTCGGGGTGGCGGCCCAGCACGGCGGCCACCTCGCCCAGCTCGATCCGGTAGCCGCGAATCTTCACCTGGTCGTCCGAGCGGCCCAGGTACTCGAGGCCCCCGTCCGGGGCCCGGCGGGCCAGGTCGCCGGAGCGGTACAGCCGGGCGCCCGGCGGGCCGAAGGGGTCGGCCACGAACCGGGCCCCGGTGAGCCCCGGCCGGCCCAGGTAGCCGTGCGCCAGCTGGGCACCACCGACGTAGATCTCCCCGGTCACCCCGTCCGGCACCGGGCGCAGCGCGCCGTCCAGCAGGTACATGCGCAGCTCGGACAGCTCGGTGCCGACCAGGCTGGCCGGCGCCTGGGCACTGGCCGCCGGCAGCTCGTAGTACGTGACGTGCACACAGGTCTCGGTGATCCCGTACATGTTCACCATGACCGGGGTGCGGTCGCCGTGCCGGGCGAACCAACCGGCCAGCCGGGTCGGTTCCAGCGCCTCGCCGGCGAAGATCACCGCGCGCAGGGCCAGGTCGGCGGGCGGTTGGCGGTCCGCGTCCGCCGCCTCGAGCGGGTAGAACGCGGACGGCGTCTGGCTGAGCACGGTGACCCGCTCGCGCGCCAGCAGGTCCAGGAACTCCCCGGGCGACCGGGTGATCTCCCGGGACACCACGACCAGCCGGCCGCCGTGCAGCAGGCAGCCCCACATCTCGAACACCGAGACGTCGAACGCCGCCGAGTGGAACATCGACCAGACGTCCCGCTGGTCGAACCGGTAGTGCCGCTGCGCGCCCTCCAGCAGCGCGAGGACCCCGGAGTGCGGCATCGCCACACCCTTGGGGGTGCCGGTGGAGCCGGAGGTGTAGATCACGTACGCCGGGTCGTCCGGCTCGGCCAGGGGCAGCCCGGCCCGGGACAGCCCGGCCCCGGACAGCTCGGCCCGGGGCGGCTCGACTCCGGGCGGCTCGCCTCCGGACGGCTCGGCCGCCGGCGCCGGACCGGCCACGGTGAGCACCGCCGCCGGGGCGCCCTCCACCGGCCGGTCGGTGACCAGCGCGGCCGGCGCGGCGTCGGTGAGGGTGAACCGGATGCGCTCCGCCGGGTGCTCCGGGTCCAGCGGCAGGTAGGCCGCGCCCGCCTTAACCACGGCCAGGATGGCCACCACCAGCTCGGCCGTCCGGGGCAGCAGGATCGCCACCCGGTCGCCCAGCCGCACGCCGTGGTCGGCCAGCCGGCGGGCCAGCGCGTCGGCCCGCTGGTCCAGCTCGCGGTAGCTCAGCCGGTCCGGGCCGGCGACCACGGCGACCGCATCGGGGGTGCGCGCGGCCTGCGAAGCGAACCGGGAGGCGAGGGTGTCGGCAGTGTGGAACTCGACGGGTTCCCTGGCTACCACCGCCGGCAGCGGGTCGAGCGAGGCGGCCGGCGCCTCCGGATCGGCGGCCATCAGCTCGAGCACCCGGACGAACCCGTCCAGCAGCTCGCCGGCCCGCGCGGCGCCGACCACGTCCGGGCGGTACTTGAGGGTCAGTTCCAGGCCGTCCGGCCCGGGCATGGCCTGGACGGTCACCGGGTAGTGCGTGGCGATCGGCCGTTGCATGCCGGACACCCGCAGCCCGGTGGCCCGGCCCACCTCGTCCAGCGCCGCCGGGTCGAACGGGAATGACTCGTACACCAGCAGCGAGTCGAAGAGTTCATCGCCGGCGCCGGCCGCCCGCTGGATCGCGGCCAGGCCGGTGTGCTGGTGGTCCAGCAGCGCGACCTGCTCCCGCTGCACCCGGGTCAGCAGCGCGGCCACCGACTCACCGGGGTCGACCCGGACCCGGGCCGGCAGCGTGTTGATGAACAGCCCGACCATCGACTCCACACCGGGCAGCTCGGCCGGCCGGCCGGAGACGGTGATGCCGAAGACCACGTCCAGCCGCCCGGTCAGCCGGGCGGTGAGCAGTCCCCAGCCGACCTGGAGCACGGTGTTCGGCGTGACGCCGTGCCGGCGGGCCAGCTCGAGCAGCGCCCGGTTCAATGCGGGCTCCAACGACCGGTGCAGGTCCTCGGGCAGGGTGGGCGCCCCGCCACCAGCCAGGCCGCGGGCCTCGGGCACCAGCCGGGTCGGCTCGTCCAGCCCGGACAACGCCTCGGACCAGGCGGCCAGTGAGGCTTTCGCGTCCTGCCGGTGCAGCCAGGCCAGGTAGTCCCGGTACGGGCGGGCCGGCGGAAGCGGCTGACCGGCGTAGCCGGCGAGCAGCTCCCGCAGCAGCAGCGGGGTGGACCAGCCGTCACTGATCACGTGGTGGTTGGTCAGCACGAACCGGTAGCTGCCCTCGGCCAGCTTGATCAGCATGACCCGCAGCAGCGGCGGGCGTTCCAGGTCGAACCGCCGCCGCCGGTCGGCGGCCAGCGCCTCGGCCGCACGGGCCTGCGCCTGGCCGGCCGACAGGTCGGAGAGGTCCAGCTCCCGCCACGGCACCTCGACGGTGCGCAGCACCAGGGCCATCGGCTCGCCGAAGTCCCGGGCCACCGCCGTGCGCAGCGCCTGGTGCCGGGCCACCAGCCCGTCCACCGCCGCGCGCAGCCGCCCGGTGTCCAGCTCGCCCTCCAGGTCGAGCACCAGCTGCGCGGTGTACACGTCCACCGCGTCCGGGTCGTGCGCGTCGAAGTCGGCGTGGAACAACAGGCCCTGCTGCAACGGGGTGAGCGGGAGGACCTCCTCGATCCTGGACGTTCCGCCCGCGTTCACCGGCCGCCCCACTTGGCCTCGAGCGCATCCAGCTGCGCCTGGCTGAGCGACACCAGCGGCATGTCCGACGGGGTGTGCCCGCCGGACCCCGGTCCCTCGGCGTGCCGGGCCAGCCCGCGCAGCGCGTCCCGCCACCGGTCGGCCAGCCGGGCCACCTCCTCCTCGGTGAACAGTCCCGAGGCGTACATCCAGTGCGCGGTGATCCGGTCGCCGACGCACAGCACGTTCAGCGCCAGCCCGGCCAGCGCGGGCATCGCCGGGTCGTAGCCGGCGCCGAAGCCGTCCGGCGCCACCGGCCAGTCGTCCCCGGTGCCGCCGGCGCCGAACCGGCCCAGGTAGTTGAAGCTCAGCTCCGGTTCGGCGAACCGGGCCAGCTGCTCCGCCCCGGCCAGGCGGCGCAGCATGCCGTAGCCGATGCCCCGGTCCGGCATGCCTCGCAGCTGCTCCTTGACCCGCTTGACCAGCTCGCCCGCCGCCGGGCCGCCGCCGAACGCGTCGGCCAGGTCCACCCCGGTGACGTCCAGCCGCGCCGGGTACTGGCTGGAGAACCAGCCGACGGTGCGGGACAGGTCCGCGCCGGGCGCGGCGGCTTCCTCCCGCCCGTGCCCTTCGAGCAGCACCGGGACGCTGGTCAGGTCGTCGCGCCAGCCGGCCAGCGCCAGCCCGAGTGCGGCCAGCAGCACGTCCTCCGGGCCGGCGAAGAAGGCGTTCGGCACGGTGCTCAGCGCCGACTCGGTCAGCTCGGCGTCCAGCGTCGCGGTGTGGGTGCGCACCGTCGGCCAGGTGTCCACACCCGGGTCGTACGGCCGCGACCCGACCGCCGGCCGGGGTCCGGACAGCACCCCCCGCCACAGCTCCAGCTCCCCTGCCCGGTCCGCCGCGCGGGCGGCCAGCCCGGCCGCCCAGCCGCGCAGCGAGGTGCCGACCGGCTCCAACGCCGGGGTTCCGCCGGTGGAAGCCGCCCGGAAGGCGGCCGCGAGGTCACCGGCCAGGATGCGCAGCGAGACCCCGTCCACCACCAGGTGGTGCACCACCAGCAACAACCGGCCGGCCTCGGCCGTGTCGTCGAACCAGACCACCCGCACCAGCTCGCCGGCGGCGGGGTCGAGCGAGGCCACGGCCGCCGCGCGCTCCCCGGCCACGGTCTCCGGGTCGGCGCCGGCCACCCGGCGCACCACCGACTCGGGCGCCACCGCGCCGGCCGGCCGGATCTCCAGGCGCGGCTCCACTCCGGTCCGCAGCACCGCGCGCAGGGCGGCGTGCCGGTCCAGCACCGCCCGCACCGCCTCGGTCAGCGGCCGCTCGGCCAGCGCGGGCACCTCCAGCAGCAACCACATGTGGTGGCGTTCGCCCAGCGGGCCGCGCGCGGCGAACGCGCGCTGGATCGGGGACGGCGTCACCTCCCCGACCTCGTCGGACGCCGCCGGCGCCGGTGCCGCCGCCTCGCCGGCGGGTTCGGGCATCGCGGCGGCCAGCCCCTCGATGGTGCGGTGCTCGAAGACCTCCCGAGGGGTCAGCTTCAGGCCGGCCTTGCGCGCCTTGCTGACCAGCGAGATGACCAGGATGCTGTCCCCGCCGAGCTCGAAGAAGGAGTCGGTCACGCCGACCTCCCGGCCGCCCAGCACCTCGCTGAACAGCTCGGCCAGCCGCCGCTCGGCCGGCGTCTCCGGCGCCCGGGACGCCGGCCCGGCTGTGTCACCGTCGGCCGCCGAGCTGGGCGCCCGACCCCTGCCGGCGCGGCCGGCTGTGTCGCCGTCGGGCGCCGAACTGGGCGCCCGCCCCCTGCCGGCGCGGCCGGCGCGGACGAACTCCGGCGCGGGCAGTGCCCGCCGGTCCGCCTTGCCGGACGGGGACAGCGGCAGCGCGTCCAGCACCAGCACGGCGGCCGGCACCATGTGCTCGGGCAGCGAATCCCCCAGGTAGTCGCGCAGCTCGGCCCCGGTTACCCCTGACTCCGAAAGCACCGCGTACCCGGCCAGGTACACCCCGCCAGGGCCGTCGGTGCGCGCGGAGACCACAGCCTGGGCCACCGAGGGGTGGCGGGCCAGCGCGGCCTCGATCTCGCCCAGCTCCACCCGGAAGCCGCGGATCTTCACCTGGTCGTCCACCCGGCCGAGAAACTCCAGTGCGCCGTCCGGCCGGCGGCGCACCCGGTCCCCGGTCCGGTACAACCGGGCACCGGGCGGGCCGAACGGGTCGGCCACGAACCGGGTCGCGGACAGACCCGGCCGGCCGAGGTAGCCCTGGGCCAGCTGCGTGCCACCGACGTACAGCTCACCGGTCACCCCGATCGGCACCAGCCGCATCCGGCGGTCCAGCACGTGACAGGTGGTGTTGGCGACCGGATGGCCGACCGGCACCGCGCCCGGCCCCGGTGAGTCGGGCACGTCGTAGAGCAGGCAGCCGACGCAGGCCTCGGTCGGGCCGTACTCGTTGATCACGTCGGTGTGCCCGGTGGCCGGCGCGCGCCAGTCGGCCAGCGCCTCCCCGTGCAGCGCCTCGCCGGCGATCACCAGCGTGCGCGCCGCGTCCGGCGCGAACCGCACCGCGTCCAGCAGCGGCAGGTGGCTGGGCGTGACCTTCAGGAAGGTGGCCTCGCCCACCGCGCCGGCGATGGCGTCCAGGCTGTCCTCGCACAGCTCCAGCCGCCCCCCGGCCAGCAGGGTGCCCAGCATCGGGGTGACCGTGAAGTCGAAGGAGATGGACGAGTGCATCAGCGTGTGCCCACCCAGCCCGACGAACCGGCGCAGCGCCCAGTCCAGGTGGTTGGACAGCGCCCGGTGGGCCACCAGCACGCCCTTGGGCACCCCGGTCGAGCCGGAGGTGTAGATCACGTAAGCCGGGTGGTCCGGGTGCAGCGGCACCGTCCGGTCGGCGTCGGTGAGCGGGCCGTCCGGGTGCCCGGCCAGCGCGGCCAGCACCGCCGGGTCGTCCAGCGCCAGCGTCTCGCCGATCCCGTCGGGCAACCACACGGCGCCGTTTCTCGAGGTGTGCAGCACCAGCCGGGCCGCCGAGTCGGTGAGCATCAGCCGCACCCGGTCCTCCGGGTACTCCGGGTCCACCGGCACGTACGCGGCGCCGGCGGCGAGCACCCCCAGCGCCGCAACCATCATCTCCGGCGAGCGGGGCACGGACAGCGCCACCAGGTCACCCGGGCCGATGCCGCGCGCGGCCAGCTCCCGGCCCAGCCGGTTGGCCCGCGCGTGCAGCTCGGCGTAGGTCAGCGAGCCACCGGACGGGTCGACCACGGCCGGCGCCTCCGGGGCGCGCGCCACGGCGGCCGCGAACAGTTCCGGGAAGGGGCGCTCCTCGGGCGGCGCCGACGTCTGGTTCAGCTCCCCGAGCAGCCGGTCCCGCTCTCCCTCGGCGAACAGGTCCAGCTCGGCGACGGGGGTGTCGGGGTCGGTCAGCGCGGCGTGCAGCAACCGGTCCAGGTGGCCCATCAGCAGCCGCACCTGGGCCTCGGCGGCGGCCGCCGACTGCTCGGTCTCCCCGGCCGGGAAGTTGGCTACCGCCGTCAGGTCGTCGTGCTCGATCTCGAAGGCCAGGGTCAGGTCGAACCGCGCCTCGCTGCCCGGCACGTTCCGCCGCGTGGCGGTCAGGCCGGCGGCGGCGAACAGGTCCAGCACCTGGGGGCGCACCGAGAGCACCACGTTGAACAGCCCGGTGTCCGCCCGCTCCCGCTTCGGGTCGGCCACCCGGGCCACGTCGTCCAGCTCCACGTACTGGTGGCTGTACCCGGCCAGGCAGGTGGCCCGGCTGTCGGCCAGCAGGGCCCGGAAGCTCCGGCCCGGGTCGACCTCGGCCCGCAGCGCGATGGTGTTGCTCAGGTAGCCGAAGACCTCGCCGCCGCCGGGCAGGTCCCGGTTCACCACCGGCGCACCGATCACGAAGTCGGTGCGGCCGGTGGACCGGTAGAACAACGCCGAGACCGCCGCGAACAGCACCATGTAGAGCGAGACGCCCTCCGCGCGGGCCAGCTCGCGGACCCGGCCGCCGATGCCGGGGCGCAGCGGCACGAACTGGTCCCGGCCGGCACCCCGGCCGCCGGAGAGCCCGGGCAGGGAGACCGGTTCCGGCAACGGGTCCAGCTGGTCGCGCCAGTAGGCCAGGCCGTCGGCGCGGTCCTGCTCGGTGAGCGCCCGCTCGGCCGCCTCGGCGACGTCGGCGTACTGCCACTCGGCCCGCCCGGGCCGCTGGCCGGCGCCGGAACGGATCGCCCGGTAGCGCTCCACCAGCTCGCCGAAGAACACCGTGGCGCTGCCGTCGTCCCAGACGATGTGGTGCAGCACCACGACCAAGGTGTTCGACGCCGGGCCGGTCTGGATCACCCGCATGCGCACCGGCGAGTCCTTGGCCAGGTCGAACGGCTCCGAGGCCAGGTCCTGGGCGAGTGCCTCCACCCGCGCCGGATCGGTCACCGAGTAGGTGTCGAACCGGGGCGGCAGCTGGTCGTGCACCACCTGGGTGACCGCGCCGACCGCCTCGCCGGTGTCGTCCGTGTGGTAGGTCGTGCGCAGGATGTCGTGCGCCCCGACCACCCCGGACAGCGCCTCGCCGAGCGCGTCGGCATCCAGCTCGCCGGCCAGGTCCAGCGCGATGGCCACGTTGTAGCCGATGGTCATCGGGTCCAGCTGCTGGATCGACCACAGCCGTCGCTGGCCCGGGGAGAGCGGACGGTCGCCGTCCGACGACTCCCGCTCACCCTTCTGCTCGGCCAATCCGGACTGGTTCAGTTGGCGACGCATCAACGCACGGCGGCCCCCCGCGGTTGCCATGTTTTGTAATCCTCCCGTGTCGCGAGCGTCTCTACTTGCCTAAGCGAATTTCACTTTCAGTAACGGAGTGCGTCGATCGGGTGCATCTTTGCCGCCCGGTACGCCGGGTACACCCCGGCCAGCAGCCCCACCACGAGGCTGATCCCGAACGCGATCCCCGCAATCAACGGCGACACCTGGGGCACCCCGAATTCCGGCCACCACCTCGGCACCGCTTCCCGGCCCGCATAGGCCAGCCCGATACCGATCCCGATGCCGAGCAGGCCGCCAATGCCGGCGAGCACCATCGCCTCGATCAGGAACTGCTTCATCACGGCGCCGCTACGGGCCCCGATGGCCTTTCGGATACCGATCTCGGCGGTCCGCTCCGAAACGGTCACCAGCATCATGTTCGCCAGCCCGAGCGCGCCGATGAAAAGCGCCACCGAAGCGACCGCGAGGGAGAAGATGGTGAAGTAGCGCAGGAACTTGTCGATCTGCTCCAGCTGGGCGGCGGGAGTGGACAGCGTGTAGTCCCGCTGGCCGGGATCGGTGATTTTGTGCCGCTGGTCGAGGATTCGCTGGATGTCCGCGATCGCGGCCGGCACGGCGTCGATACTTTTGGCGATCACGCCGAGGCCGTTCAGCCAGTTGCCGCCGGCAAACAGCAGCCGCGACGTGCTGATGGGCGTCAGCACGAACGCGTCCTGGGTCCCGCCGACCTCGGCCATCACGCCGATGACCTTCACCTGGACCCGGCCGACGCGCACGTCGGAACCCACGGCGGCCTGTAGGTTCCCGTCGAAGAGGTTGTCCACGATCCGCTTGCCGATCAGGACGACCCGGGCCCGGTCCGCGCCGTCCTCGGCGGTGATGTTCCGGCCGGCCAGCAGGTGGCGGTCGCGGGTGCGCAGATAGCCCTCGGAGGTCCCGCCGATGTTCACCGCGTACTCGCGCTCGTTGTAGCGCATCACCGCGATACCCGAGCGCAGGGGAATCACCTCGGAGAAGTTGCTGGACGCCTTCGGGTCGGCCAGGGCCTGGTAGTCCTCCTCGGTGAGCGGCTCGGTGGGCGTGGCGTCACCCGCCGAGGCCGAGGTCTTGGAGATGATCACCGAGGTGTTGAGCGGGGCGAACGTGTCGGTGAACTTCTGCCGCGCGCCGGCGCCGAACGCCGACAGCAGCACGACCGCCGTGATGCCCATGACGATGCCGAAGATGGTCAGCGCCGTGCGCATCTTGGCGGTGCGCATGCTGTGGAACGCGATGATGAGCGCTTCCCTGAAGTACATCGGGTCCTCCGGCTATGCGCGCAGCGCGTCGATGGGGTGCAGC
Source organism: Actinospineispora eucalypti (assembly GCF_039543365.1). NCBI lineage: Bacteria > Bacillati > Actinomycetota > Actinomycetes > Pseudonocardiales > Pseudonocardiaceae > Actinospineispora > Actinospineispora eucalypti. Next base: position 630,146 of record NZ_BAABJP010000007.1, on the reverse strand, counting down.
CTGGACGCCCGGACCGCCGGGTAGACCCCGGCGAGCAGACCGATCACCAGGCTGATGCCGAATGCCCCGGCGACGGTCGCCGGAGATACGTGGGCCTCACCGACCTCGGGCAGCCAGAGGGGCACGAACCTCGCCGCCAGGAAGGTCAGCCCGACGCCCAACGCGGCGCCGAGCAGCCCGCCCATTCCGGCGAGCACCAAAGCCTCCGCGAGAAACTGCTTCATGATTGAGCTGCGGCGCGCGCCGATTGCCTTGCGAATACCGATTTCGGCGGTCCGGTTCTTCACCGTGACCATCATGACGTTCGCGACCCCGATACCACCGACGATCAACGACAACGTACCGATGATGTAGGTCAGCCAGGTCAGCACGCTGAGGTAATTGTTGATCCGTTTGATCTCCGACGTCATCGGGGCCACATCGAAGTCCCGGAAACCCGGTTCCTTGACGTTGTGCCGTTGGTCCATGACCTCGTTGAGCACGTTGACCGCCGCCGGAACCTGGTCGATGGTATTCGCCATCACCCCGAAGCCGTTGAGGTTCTCGCCGCCACCCATGACCATTCGGGAGGTGTTCAGGGGCATCATGACGAAATGGTCCATGTTGTCGCCGGCATAGCCGAACACGCCGATCACCTTCATGGTGAACCGGCCGACCTGGATTTCTTTTCCGAGGGCGTCACCGGTATTGCCGTAGAAGAGCTGGTTGACCACCCGGCGGCCGATGACCACGACCTTCGCCTTTTCTTCGTTGTCGTCCGCGTTGAACATCCGACCGGCGACGACCTTCATGTTCCTGACCTTGAGGAAGCTCTCGCTCGAGCTATTCACCGAGGCCTTCATCGTCTGGCCCTCGTACTTCACGATCCCGCTGCCGAAGCGGTTCGGCGCCACATCGGAATAGCCGCCGCGCTCCCCGGCGGCGATCACCGCCTGCAGGTCCGACTCGGTGATGGGCCGGGCGCCATTGCCGCCGGGCATCGCGGCGGTCACCTTGGAGACAATGATCATTCGGTTGAGGTCGCCGAACTGTTCGGCAAAACCGTCACGCACTCCGTTGGACAACCCGACCAGGACGATGACGACCGCGACTCCGGCGACAATGCCCAGCGTCGTCAATGCGGTTCGCAACCGGGCCGCCCGCATACTCCGCAACGCGATGCGTACCGCTTCGTAACCCTGCATCGAAGTGCTCCCTAGCCCCGTAGGTCGACGCCGCCCCCCACCGCGAAGTAAAGACAGCCTAACTTAATATATGGCCACGCCCCGGCGCGACAAGGTGTGGCGCTCGCTAAGTCCAGAGAGCCGCATTTGTGGCTCCTCCGTGACCTTGGCCAGGAGCCGGCGGAAGTCGGCGAGCAGCTCGTCGACCCGGGCCGGGGAGAACAACCGGGCGGCGTAGGTCGCCTCGACCCGCATCTGGCCGTCCACCAGGAAGATCTCCACCGCCAGGTCGTGCTGGTAGGTGCCGTTGTGGATGTTGCGCCAACTCGTCCGCAGGCCGGGGAACACCGGGCCGGCCATGCCCTGCGCGAGATAGAGCAGCCGCACGTTGAACGGGTCGCCGTCCGGCCGCTGCTGGGCGACCACATCGCGGTAGGGCATGTCCTGGTGATCCAGCCCGTCGCCGCTGACCCGGTCCGCCCGGTCCACCAGCTCGACGAAGGACGGATCGCCCGAGCAGTCCAGCCGCAGCACCAGCGTGTTCCCGAAGTTGCCCACCAGGGCGCGCAACGCCGCGCCGTCCCGGTTCATCGCGGCCGAGCCGATGGGCAGGTCGACGCGGCCGCAGTGGCGGTACAGCAGCGCGCCGAACGCGGCGAGCACCACCGCGAACACGGTGACCCGCCGCTCGCCGGCCAGCGTCGTCACCGACCGGGTCTCGGCCGCATCCAGCAGGATCGACCGCCGGCCGCCCACTCCCGGCTCCGCGCTCGCCGCCTCGTCGGCCGGCAGCGGTAGCGGACCGGGCAGGCCGGCCAGCTGCCGCCGCCAGTACTCCTGGTCGGCCGGCCGCGCCGGGGCGCTCGCCCGCGCCGCCGCGACGTCCCCGTACTGCAGGGTGAGCGGCTCGGGCGCCCGGTCGCTCGCGCCGGTGGCCAGCGCGTAGCCGAGCGACAGCTCGGCCGAGATCACCGGCCAGCACCCGCCGTCCCACACGATGTGGTGCACCGCGAGCACCAGCCCGTACGCCCCCTCACCGGCGTCGCGGAAGATCACCGCGCGCAGCGGCCACTCCTCGGCCAGGTCGAACCGGTGCCCGGCCAGCTCGGAGATCAGCCGCTCGGCCGAGCCGCCCCCGGGGAGGTCGACCAACGGGGTGAGCCGTTCCGCGTCCTCCGGTGCGGGGTCGATTCGCTGGTAGGGCCGGCCGTCACGGTCGAGCGGGTAACGGGTGCGCAGGACCTCGTGCCGCGCGACCAGTGACAGCAGCGCGGCCCGCAGGGCCGGGACGTCCAGCTCGCCCTCGATGGCCAGGTGGATGCAGACGTTGTACGCGGCGCCGGTGACGTCGGCCCGATGGGCCGCCCAAGTTGCGTGCTGCGCCGGTGACAGGGGTGCCCGGTCGCGGTCCGGCCGGGGCACGATCTCCCGCTCCGGCGGGCGATCCTCCGCGACCCCCGCCGCCATGAGCCGCTTGGACATCAGCGCGGCGCGACGCCCGGCAGAGCCGCCGGGCCCGGAAACTCGCATGTCGGCAACCACCTACGTCCACCAAGTCGGATTCGCCCAGGGCCGCAATCGCGCCCGGCGGCACGGAAACCGGCTGCCCCAGCCGGCGTGAGCAAAGTCGCCCCCCGGCCGGAACAAAGGATAGGCTAGCTTCACTTTCTGACACAAGGCATCGACTACCTGACCGGCCCAGTACCCGGCATGATCGGCAGGTCTGTCGGGGAGGAGCGAACCGGAATGTCCTCGTGGTTGCGCGGAGCCGCCATCCTGCTCATGACGCTGGCGCTGGCCGGGTGCGGGGGCACCGCGCCCGAGCAACCGGCCGCCTCCGCCGACGGCGCGTTCCCGGTCTCGGTGCAGACCAAGTTCGGCACCACCACGATCAACCGGCGGCCAGTGCGCGTGGTGGCCATGACCTGGGCCGATGCCGACTTCGCGCTCTCGCTCGGCGTCGTTCCGGTGGGCATCGGCCGGGCCAACTACGCGCCGACCGAGCTCCAGCCGTGGGCCGCCGAGCGGTTCGCCGGGGAGAAGCCGGTCGTGTTCGACTCCCGGGACGGCGCCCCGGTCGAACGGGTGGCCAGCCTGCGGCCCGACATCATCCTGGCGACCAAGGACTTCCGGCTGGACGACGGCTACGCCCAGCTCTCCCGGGTCGCCCCGGTGGTCGGCTACCTCAACGGCCCCAACAACGACACCTGGCAGCACAGCCTGCGGGCCGTCGCCACGGCACTGGGCAAGGCCGACGAGGGGAAGCGGGTCGTCGACGACACCGAGGGGTGGATGGCCGCCCAGAAGGCGGCCCATCCCGAGCTGGCCGACAAGACCTTCGCCTACGTCATCGCCGCGGACTCCAGCGCGCTGAACACGGTGAACTCCACCGACGACGTCTCCGCCGGAATCCTCACCGCGTTGGGCCTGCGGCTGTCTCCGACCGTGCTGGGCCTGCCGACGGGAAGCATCCCCGGGCGCGCGCCGGTCAGCGGGGAGAACCTGGGGGTGGTGGACGCTGACGTGTTGATCGGTGCCGGCACCCAGCCGGGCCTCGCCGGCCTCGAGCGGCACCCGGTGTTCGTCGCCCTCCCGTCGGTGCGCCGGGGGGCGTTCGTGCCGATCGACAACCAGGTGGCGAATGCGCTGGCCTACCCGACGCCGCTGAGCCTGCGTTGGGCGCTGCCCCGGCTCATCCCGCACCTGTCCGACGCGGCCAATCGGTAACGCCGAGAGCAGCGGCAGCGGAACGAGTATCGGCACGGTCACGCCGGCTCGATCGAGCCGGCCAGCGCCCGCTTGTCGATCTTGCCGACGCCGGTCACCGGTAGTTTCTCCCGGACCACCAGCCGGTCCGGAGTGACGAACCGGGCCAGCCCCCGGTCGGCCAGGAAGGCCCGCAGCTCCTTGAGCTTCGGTGGCCGGTCGGCCTCGGCGGACAGCACGACCACGGCGCAGACCCGCTCGCCGACGCTCTCGTCCGGCAGGCCGAAGACCGCCACCTGGGCGATCGAGGGGTGCTCGGCGAGGTGGTCCTCGAGCATCGTGGCGGACACGTTCTCCCCGCCCCGGTTGATCACTTCCTTGCTGCGCCCGGCCACGACGAGGTGTCCGGACGGAAGCCGGCGCACCAGGTCACCGGTCTTGTAGAAGCCGTCCGGGGTGAACGCGCCGGCGTTGTACGCGTCGGCCCGGAAGTACCCGCGCAGCGTGTACGGCCCCCGGGTGAACAGCTCGCCCACCTCGCCGGGCGGCACGTCCGCACCGGTTTCGCCGTCCACCACCCGGATCTCGTCGTCCGGGCACAGCGGCCGGCCCTGGGTGCCGTTGACCAGGTCGGCCGGGTCGTCCAGCCGGGTGTAGTTGAGCAGGCCCTCGGCCATGCCGAACACCTGCTGCACCCCGCAGCCCAGCTCCGGGGTGACCCGTTCGGCCAGGCCCTGGTCCAGCTTCGCGCCACCCACCTGGAGCAGCCGCAGGCTGGACCGGTCACTGGTGTCCCAACCGGCCGCCTCGACCCACATCCGGGCCATCGGCGGGACCAGCGCGGTGACCGTCACCCGTTCCCGCTCGACCAGCCGCAGGCCCACGTCCGGGCTGGGCGCCGGGGCGAGCACCGTGGTGGCACCCGCTCCCAGCGCGCCGAGGAAACCGGGGCAGGCCAGCGGGAAGTTGTGCGCGATGGGCAGGCAGGCCAGGTAGACGTCCTCGGCGACCAGCCCGCACACCTCGGCGCTGGCCCGCGCGTTGTAGGCGTAGTCCCGGTGGGTGCGCGGGATCAGCTTGGGTTTGCCCGTGGTGCCACCGGAGATCAACAGCACCGCCACGTCACCCGGGCCGGGCTGGTCCAGCGGCTCCGGGGCCCGTCCCGGCACAGCATCCGGCAGCGGGGCGAAGTCGCCGGGCTCGCCGGCCACCAGCACGTGCTCCAGCTCCGGCACGGCGGCCCGTACCGACGCGGCCAGCCCCCGGTAGTCGAAGCCCTCGTGCCGGTCCGGGATCACGTACGCCCGCGCCTCGGCCAGCCGGACGAAGTGCTCGATCTCCAACTGCCGGTGCGCGGGCAGCGCCAGCACCGGCACCACGCCCAGACGCAGCAGCCCGAACAGGGTCACCGCGAACTCCGGCACGTTGGGCAGCTGCACCACCACCCGGTCACCCGCGCGCAGGCCCAGCTCGCGCAGGCCCTGGGCGCGCGCGTCGGCCAGCCGGTTCAGCTCGGCGTAGCTGTACCGGGAGCCGTCCGGGCGGCCGTCCACCAGCGCGACCGCGTCTCCGGACCGCTCGGCCCACTGCCGCAGCAAGCCGCCCAGCGTCTCGTCCCGCCAGTAGCCCGCCGCCCGGTACCGCTCGGCGTACTCCTCCGGCCAGGGAGTGAACCCCCTCACGACTGGGCCTCCAGCGCGGCGGCGACCTCCTCGTCGGACATCGCGGCGATCTCGCAGAAGATCTCCGCGACCTTGTCCAGCCGCCCTTCGCTCGGTTCCGCGCGGCGCATCCGCTCGGCCAGCCCGGCCACCGTGGGCGCGCCGAACAGCATGCGCACCGAGACGCCGGAGGTGTCCAGCACCTCGCGCAGCTCGCTGACCAGTGCGGTTGCCAGCAGCGAGTCGCCACCGGCGGCGAAGAACTCCTGCGTCACGTCCACCGAGTCCAGGTCGGCCAGCTGCAGGGTCTCGGCCCAGACCAGCGCGATGGCCTTCTCCAGGTGGTCGCGCGGGGCCACCCGGCCGGCGCCCGACCCGGCCGCCGAGGCGACCAGCGCGCGCACCGCCTTGCGGTCCACCTTCCCGTTCGCGGTCAGCGGCAGGCGGTCCACCCGCACCACCCGTTCGGGGATCATGTGCGGCGGCAGCAGATCGGCCAGCCCGGCCTTGACGGCTTCGACCGTGGCGTTCGTGGCCAGCTCGACGCCCGCGCCCAACTGGCCGCCAACCAGCGCGGCGGCCGCCGCGCGCACCCCGTCGGCCGAGGACAGCGCCGCCTCCACCTCACCCAGCTCCACCCGGAAGCCGCGCACCTTCACCTGGTCGTCACGCCGGCCGAGGAACTCCACGTTCCCGCCCGGCCGGTACCGGGCCAGGTCACCGGTGCGGTACCAACGACGGCCGGCGTGCTCCACGAACCGGTCGGCGGTGCGCTCCGGGTCGGCCCGGTAGCCCCGCGCCACCCCGTCGCCGCCGATCCACAGCTCGCCGGCCACCCAGTCCGGGCAGTCCCGGCCCAGCTCGTCCACCACGCGCAGGGCCACCCCGCGCAGCGGGCGGCCGTAGGGCACGGACTGCCAGTCGGCCGGCACGTTCTCCGGGTCGACCTCGCACTCCGTGGAGTGGATGGCCGTCTCGGTGGTGCCCCCGAGGCCGACGAACCGGCAGCCGGGCGCCGCTTCGGCGAGCCGGCCGGGGAGGTCCACACCCACCCGGTCACCGCCGAGCAGCACCACCCGCAGCGAGCGCAACTGGTCCGTCGCGCCGGCCGCACGCAGCGTGGCGTCCAGCAGCTGCGGCACGCAGTTGAGCACGGTCACCTCGTGCTGGGCGATCAGCCGCGCCCACTCCTGCGGGTCCTTGCGGGCGGCCTCGTCGAGCACGACCACCGCTCCGCCCACCGACAGCGGACCGAACAGGTCGAACACGGAGAGGTCGAAGTCCAGCGCGGACACCCCGAGGGTGCGGTCGGCCGGGCCCAGCCCGTAGCGCTCGCACAGGTCGGAGATGGTGGCCATGGCCGCGCGGTGCGGCACCTCCACGCCCTTCGGCTCGCCGGTGGACCCCGAGGTGAACAACACGTAGGCCAACCGGTCCGGGTCGCCCGGCACCGACCCGCCCACCGGGTCGGCCTTCAGCGCTTCGGCCAGCTCGGCCCGGTCCAGCAGCACCCGGAAACCGGCCACCGAGGCGATCCGCTCGGCCCGGGCCGGCGGCTGCTCGATGCCCACCGGCACGTACGCGGCACCGGCCGCCAGCGCACCCAGCGCCGCGATCACCTGGTCCGGCCCCTTGGGCAGGGAAACCCCGACCAGGTCACCGGGCACCACCCCGCGCGCGGCCAGCGCGCCGGCCACCCGCAGCGCCCGCTCAGCCAGCTCGCCGTAGCTCAGCGCGCCGTCCCCCCACAGCACCGCCGGGGCGTCCGGCCGGGTCCGGGCCAGCTCGAAGAAGCCCTGGTGCAGCGTCCAATCGGTGCCGATTCCGGGCTGCCCGTTGACCCGCTCGCGGATCTCCCTCTGGTCCGCCGGCAGCAGCTCGCCGACCGGTGCGGTCCAGGTGTCCGCCTCGCTGGCCAGCCCGCGCAGCAGGCCGGCGAACGCGTCGAACATGGCGTCCACGGTGCCCTCGGCGAACTCCCGGGCGCGGATGTCCCAGTTCACCAGCAGGCCGCCGGAGACCTCGGTGACCTGGGCGTCCAGCAGCACCTGCGGACCCTGGGAGATGATCCACACCGCCTCGCCGAACAGCTCGGTGACCTCGGGCGCGAACAGCTCACCCAGGTTCAGCGCGCTGGTGAACACCACCGGCGCCAGCACCTGCTGGCCGCGCAGCCGGGCCAGGTCGCGCAGCACCTCGACGCCGGAGTGGTCGGCGTGCGCGGCGTCCGCGTGCAGGCGGGACTGGGTGGCGCGCACCCGCTCGGCGAAGCCGAGCGGCTCGGTCAGGTCCACCGCGAGCAGCACCGAGCTGGTGAAGTCTCCGATCAGCAGCCCGACGTCCGGGTCCACCGGCGCCCGGTCGAACATCGGCACGTTCAGCAGGAACCGCTGGTTGCCGCTCCACGCGCCGAGCACCTCGGCGAACGCGGTGGCCACCGAGGCGGCGAGGGTGACCCCGTAGCCCCTGGCGTAGCCGGCCAGCTGCTCCCACTCGTCGGCCGGCAGCCACACGTGCTTGCGCACCACAATGGGAGGCCCGGCCACCGGGTGGCGCCCCTCGGACCCGCCCGGCCCACCCGCTGCCAGCGGCAGGTCGGGGGTGCCGGGCAGCTCGTCCAGCCGGGCCCGCCAGTAGCCGGCCGCGCGCTCGGCGGCCTCGGCCCGGGCGGCCGGGCGGCTGGCCAGGTACTCCCGGTAGCTGTAGCCGATCGGCGGCAGCTCTTCGTCCTCGCCGTTGTACAAAGCGGCGAGTTCGGCGAGCAGCATCCGGTAGCTGACCGCGTCGGCGGCCACCATGTCCACGTCCAGGTGCAGGCGGGTGCGGCCGTCGGGCAGCAGGGACAGCGCGGTGGCCAGGACCTCGCCCGCCTCGATGTCCAGCATCTGGTGCGAGTAGGCGTCCCGCACCCGCTCCAGCTCCCGCTCGGCCTCAGCCGGGTCCTGCTCGCGCAGGTCGTGCACGGCCAGCCCCCGCCAGCCGGACTCGGCGGCGATCCGCTGCCGGCCGTTGTCGCTGACCCGCACCCGGAGCATGTCGTGCCGGGCCACCAGCCGGTGCAGCGCGTCGGCCAGCCGCTCCGGGTCCACCGGGCTGCCGCCAGCGCGCTCGAACTCGGTGTAGAGATGGGCGGCGACACCGCCCAGGCGCTGGTCGGCGTCCCGCCCGACCCAGTAGGCGTGCTGCATCAGCGCGAGGTCGAACTCCTCGCCCTCATCCAGCTCTGGGCCAGCTTGGGCGACCGGCTCGGGAGCCACCGCCGCGCTCTTCGCCCGGGACGCCGCGCCGGCCCGCCGCGCGGCCAGCAGCGCCGACCACGCGTTCAGGGTCGGGTGCTCGGCCAGCTCGGCGAAATCGATCTCCAGGCCTTCCCGCCGCCAGTCCGCGACCAGGCGCATCAGCGAAATCGACTCCAGGCCCAGCTCGAACAGGTTCTGGCTGGCCGCGACCTCCTCGGGGGTCTCCTCCAGCAGCTCCGCCAGCTGGGCACCCAACTCCTCCGCGACCGCCTCGGCCGGCTTGGTCACGACGCCACCTCCCCGGCGGACAGCCGCGCATCCTCCGGTACCAGGAACCGGCTGATGCTGCGTAACTTCTCCCTGGTCTCCTCGAACTCCCGCTCCGGGACGGACTGGCCGACCACGCCGGCGCCGGCCCGCAGCCAGGTCTTCCCGTCCTGCTCGAACACAGTGCGCAGCACCAGCGCGGCGTCCAGCGCCCCGGTGGAGTCGCACACCACCACGGCGCCGCCGTACAGCCCGCGCGGCTGGCTCTCGTAGCGGTGAATGGCCTGGCAGGCCTCCGGCTTGGGCAGCCCGGAGGCGGTCACCGCCGGGAACAGCCCGGCCATCGCGTGCCAGCCGTTGCGTCCCTGGTCCAGCTGTCCGCTGACCCGCGAGGCCAGGTGCTGCACGCTCCCCCGCCTGCGCACCACCATGAACTCGTCCACCCGCACCGAACCGTCCCGGCACAGCTCGCGCAGCTCCTCCTGCGCGCCGCGAACGGAGACCGCGTGCTCGTAGACCTCCTTCGGGTCGTTCACCAGCTCGTCGCGCAGGTCGGCGTCGGTGGCCGGGTTGCCCGAGAGCGCCCGGGTGCCGGCCAGCGGCTGGGTGGTGACCCCGCCGTCGGCGCTCACCTCGACCACCGTCTCCGGGCTGAACCCGGTGGCGTGCAGGCCGCCCAGGTCCAGCAGGAACGACCGCGCCGGGGTGTTACCGGACCGGCCGGCCAGGTAGGTGGCGGGCAGGTCGACCCGGCCGGGCACCGGCACGACCCGGGACAGGATGACCTTCTGCAACCGGTGCCGCTGGATGTCCGCGACGGCGGCCTCGACCGCGCCCCGGTAGTCGTCGTAGCCGTGCATCTCGTCGGCCAGGTCCCGCGCCGGCGGCGCGGGCGGCGTGTCCGAGAGCATGCTGATCTCCCGGCACAGCTCGGCCAGCTCGTCGAGGCGCAACGCCCGCAGGTCGGCCTCCCCCTCGGTCAGGCTGACCTCCCGGCGCGGGATCACCAGGTGCGCCAGGGTCGCGTCACCGGCCGCCTCCGGCATCCCGTGCAACAGGTAGGACAGCTCGAAGGCCAGCCAGCCGTAGGCCCGCCAGTCCTCGATGCCGCTGCCCGCGAGCAATGCGCGGATCTGCTGCAGCGGCTCGGCTCCGGTGGGCTCGGCGTGCCAGCCGTCCGGCCCCCGGAAACGGATCTCCTTGGCGTTCAGCACGATTTCCTGCGCGGCGCCGAACCCGACGGTCACCCCGCCCTGGCGCTCGAACAGCAGGAACGGCCCCTCGGCACGCCGGGCCAGCCCGGTCGCGCCGACCACCGGGTCGACGCCGAGGCCGATGCTGGTGCGCGCGTAGCGGAACTCGCCGGTCTCCGAGACGGGGCCGGCCTGGCGGGTGCGCTCAGACATGCCGCTGCCCGGTGCCAAGGCTCGTTCCGCTGACGCTGCTCTCGGTGCCGATGCTCGTTCCGCTGACGCTGCTCTCGGTGTTGCCGGTCTCGGCCATCCGTTCCCGGAGGCTGGCCGGTCGCATGTCCGTCCACACCCGCTCGATGTACTCCAGGCAGGGCTGCCGCCCGTCCGGGCCGAACGCGGTGGACCAGCCGTCCGGCACGGGGACGAACGTCGGCCACAGCGAGTACTGTCCCTCGGCGTTCACCAACGCGTAGAACGTCCCGCTCTCGTCGTCGAACGGGTTGTCGGACATGGGTGTTCCTCCAGAAGATCTGTTGTGAGCGCTCGAGCACGGCGAACTCATCGCGACCGGCGGAGGCCGGCGAGCAGCGTCAGACAAGGTTTCACTCATCTATATTTAGGCCAGGCTAACTAAACACAAATGGCAAGCCGAGGCCCATCCGAGTGAGAGCAAAGTCATCAGTCGATCACGGCCGGTAACGTGAACCGTCCAAACGAGCCCGGCCGTTCCCCCTTCCGTCGAACATCCTTAGGGAAGGCGGCGTAGTTAGGCAAGGCTTGCCTGATACTCAAATTGCGGGCTTGCTCACCCTGCCCAGTCGAAAACCGGGCCGGAGCCCCGAGCCGGTGACCCGTCGGTCGGGCGACCTCGTCTCCGGCCGGGGCTTGGCCCGGACCGTGACCTGATCGCCCACTCCGGCTCGCGCAACCAGAGTGACAGTCGAGGAGGCATCGTTGGGGTGATCGCCGTTTCTGGCGGTTCCGCCGCGAAAATCGAGGCTGAACCGCCACAGTTGGCGATCACCCTTGCCCCTCCACCACTGGAATCGATGGTCAACAGGGCACCACGGCCATGCCGGACGCCCCAGAGCGACCACCGTGCCCTGTTGACCACTGATCACGGGATGAATGCCACCGGGCGGGAGCTGGCGACGATCACGCCCCGGTCAGGGAGTGGGGGCGATGACCAGCCGGGCGATCCGGGCGTCCCGGAACTCGAAGGTCATCGGGCCGGTGCCGTTGTACCCGTCCCCGGTCACCTTCAGCGTGGCGACCACCCGGTCCGGATCGTCGGTGCGCTCCAGCCCGACCAGCTCGAAGTGCGAGCGCTTGCCGATGTTGTCGGTGCGGTTCCAGGACGCCACGCCGTCCCGGCCGTGGAACACCCGGCCCCAGTCGTCCAGCACGGCGTCCTCGGTGAACGCGTCCAGGAACGCGTCGGAGTCGCCGCTGTTCGTCGCGTCGATGAACGCCCGAAGGGCGGCGGGCACGGGCTCACTCATGACCTCTGATCCTCTCGGTCACCGGTGGACAACCGCCCGCCGGCTCGGCTTGGCTGGTCGACCATGACCCCGATCATGCTGACCGACGACCAGGTGGCCGCGACACTCGACCTGGACACCGCGATCGCCAGCCAGCGCGAGGCGTTCACCGCGCTGGGCAACGGCACCGCCCGGCTCGCGGAGAAGGTCGCACTGCCCAACCCGGCGGACGGGTCGGTGGCGCTCTGCTACGTCAGCCGGCTGTCCGAGGAGCACGGCGCGGTGTGCAAGCTGGTGGACGTCCACCCCGGCAACGCCGCGCTCAACCTGCCCACGATCAACGCAACGGTGCTGGTCCTGGACGGGCCGACCGGCCGGCTGGCCGCGCTGCTCGAGGCGACCCGGCTGACCGAGATCCGCACCGCCGCCGGTTCCGCCGTGGCCGCCGACGCGCTGGCCCCGCCGGACGCCGACGAGCTGGCCGTGCTCGGGTCGGGGGTGCAGGGCCGGGCGCACGTGCGCGCGCTGCACCGGGTGCGACCGCTGCGCCGGGTCCGGGTGTGGAGCCCCAACCCGGGCCGCCGGGACGACGCCGCCGCCGAGCTGGCCGCCGAACTGGGCATCGAGGTGCGCGCGGTGGCCAGCCCGGCCGAGGCGGTGCAGGGCGCTCCGCTGGTGGCGGCCTGCACGCTCAGCGACACCCCGGTGGTGCGGGCCGCCGACCTGGCCCCCGGCGCGACCGTGCTCAGCGTGGGCTCCTTCGAGGCGGACCGGTCCGAGGTGGACGCCGAGCTGGTCCGCACGGCGCGGGTGGTGGTGGACCACGTCGACACCTCCCTCACCCACGCCGGCCCGGTGGTGCGAGCCATCGCGGCCGGCGAGCTGGAAGCCGGCGAGCTGGTCTCCCTCGGCGAGGTGCTGGTGGGGAGCCGGCCCGGCCGGACCGGCCCGGACCAGGTGGTCTTCTACAACAGCGTGGGTCTCGGGGTGCAGGACGCGGCGGCCGCGCACGCGGTGCTCGCCGCCCACCGCCGCGAGCACCGGTAGTCAACCGGTAAGCAACGGTTGGCCTGAGCGCCGAGAATCCCACCGGTCAACCCGCGCCGAGCCCTTTCCGCCCGTCCCCCGGACAGGTGAAGCTGCCACACAACCGGAAACGAGGGGGTTAACGGTGCGCGGTGACAGTTTGTTCGGGACCGGCGAACGAGGGGTTTTCCGGCGCACCCTGCCGGCCCCGGAGGAACACCAGGAACGCCGGCTGACCCGGGTACTCGGCCTCGGCCAGCTCACCCTGCTCGGCGTGGGCGCGATCATCGGCGCCGGCATCTTCAGCCTGGCCGGCGCGGTGGCGAAGAACACGGCGGGGCCGGCGGTGCTGCTCTCCTTCCTGATCGCCGGGGTGGCCTCGCTGTGCGCCGCGTTCGCCTACGCGGAGTTCGCCGGCATGGTGCCCAGGGCCGGCTCCTCCTACACCTACGGCTCCGCCGTGCTGGGCGAGCTGGTCGGCTGGGTCATCGGCTGGGACCTGCTGCTGGAGTACACGGCGATCGTGGCGGCGGTGTCCAGCGGCATGTCCGGCTACGTGGGCTACCTGCTCAACGCGGTCGGCGTGCACCTGCCGGCCTGGATGCTCGGGGCGCCAGGCACCGGGGAGGGCCACCGGGTGGACCTCATCGCGATGCTCATCTGTGTCGGCGTGGCCTGGCTGCTGAACCGGGGCACCCGGGCCTCGGCCCGGGTGGACGTGGCGCTCACCGTGATCAAGATCGGCGTGGTGCTGCTGGTCGTCGTGGTCGGCCTCGCCCTGGTCAAACCGGCCAACCTGACACCGTTCGCGCCGTTCGGCTTCGGCGGCGCGGTGGCCGGCGCGGCCACCGTGTTCTTCGCGGTGTTCGGCTACGACGCGCTGTCCACCGCGGCCGAGGAGTCCGTCCAGGCCCGCAAGCACCTGCCCAAGGCGATGATCTACTCGCTGGCCATCTCGATGGTGCTCTACGTGCTGGCCTGCATCGTACTCACCGGGATGGTGCACTACAGCGAGCTGGACCCGAAGAGCGGCTTCTCCGCCGCGTTCGCCTCGGTCGGGCTGGGCGGGGTGGGCACGGTGATCGCGGTCGGCGCGGTGCTGGGCATCGTCACGGTCAGCTTCTCGTTCATGCTGGGCGCCTCCCGGCTGTGGTACGCGCTGAGCCGGGACGGCCTGATGCCGCGCTGGTTCGGCGAGCTGCACCCCCGCCACCGGGTGCCGCACCGGGCCACCTGGGTTCTCGGCGTCGCGGCGGCGCTGCTGGCCGGCTGGCTGCCGGTGGACGAGGTCGCCCAGTTGACCAACATCGGCGTGCTGTTCGCGTTCGTCATCGTGACGGCGGCGGTGATCGTGATCAGGTACCGGCGGCCGGACCTGCCGCGCGGCTTCCGCTGCCCCTGGATGCCCTGGGTGCCCCTGCTCGGCATCGCCTTCTCGATCTGGCTGATGGCCTTCCTCAGCCTGGAGACCTGGCTACGGCTGGGCGCCTGGCTGCTGCTCGGGCTGGTGGTCTACGCGTTGTACGGCTACCGCAACACCCGGCGGGTGCTGCCCGGCGGGTCGGTGAACCTGGCCGACCTGTCCCGGCTGGGAGACGCGGAGGACGCTCAGCGGGCCGACACGGCCTTGGGGTCGACCAGCACGAAGGACTGACCGTCGTCGCTGGTGTAGTAGACCTCACGTTCGCTGCCGGTGATCAGTTTCCGGGTGCTGCGGCCCTTCGTATCGGGCGTCGGCACGACGTACTGCTTGTAGTAACCGTTGCGCTGCGGGGGCAGCGACTGGTCGTTGTTGGGGTACGCCGTGGACGCCACCTTGGCCCCGCTGCCGGAGACGCGCTGGTACAGCTGCCCCACCTCGACCGGGAGCGCGCACATCGCCCGCAGCGGCATCGAGGACGAGGACAGCCGGCCGGGAGTCACCGGGCTGGGCGCCGGGCAGTTCGGGTCGGTCGGGCTGCCCCGGCCCACGTAGGCCTGGGGCGGCGGGGAGGGCTGGGCCGACGCGGCGGCGCTGGGCTCGGCGGAAGGCGCGGCGGTCTCGGAGCTGTCCACCGGCAGCGGCGGCGGCGCGGTTACCACCGGGGCCTCGCCGCAGCCGGCCACCAGGCCGGCGGCCAGGCCGCCCAACAGCAGCGCGGTGATCAGGCCGGACGCCCTCACGCGCCACTCCTCGGCCGGCCGGCACCGCTCCGGCCGCGGGCGCCCCGGCGGGCGTCCCACGCGCCGGAGGCCAGGTCGGCCAGGGTGGCGACGCCGGCGCACAGCGGCAGGAGCACCACAATCGCCAGCGCCACCTGGAACGGGAATTCCAGCTGGGTGATCCACAGTTCGAGTGAGTCCCACCAGTTCGCCAGGGAGCGCAGCACGCCTCACAGGGTAGACAAGACCGATTCGGACTAAGTTCGAGCCCATGTTCGCCGTATACGCAGCCGAGCCCAACGCCGAGAACCCGCTGGCCGCCCTCGCCGCCGGGGAGCGCCCCGACCCGGTCGCCCCCGACGGCTGGGTGACCGTCCGGGTGAGCGCCGCGAGCCTGAACATGCACGACATCTGGACGCTGCGCGGCGTCGGGATCAAGGCCGACCAGTTCCCCATGATCCTGGGCTGCGACGGCGCCGGCACCCTGGACGACGGCACCGAGGTGGTGGTGCACTCGGTCATCGGCGACCCGGCGTGGAGCGGCGACGAGACCCTGGACCCCCGGCGCACCCTGCTCACCGAGAAGCACCAGGGCACCTTCGCGGAGTCCGTGGTGGTACCGGCGCTCAACGTGGTGGCCAAGCCGGCCGGGCTGTCCCCGGTGCACGCGGCCGGGATGGGCACCGCGTGGCTCACCGCCTACCGGATGCTGTTCACCAAGTCCGGGCTGCGCCCGGGGCAGACCATGCTGGTGCAGGGCGCCTCCGGCGGGGTGTCCACCGCGCTCATCCAACTGGGCCGGGCGGCCGGCCTGCGGGTCTGGGTGACCGGGCGCAGCGACGAGAAGCGCGCGCTGGCCGAAAAGCTGGGCGCGCACTCCACCTTCGCCTCCGGGGAGCGGCTGCCGGAGAAGGTGGACGGCGTCTTCGAGACCGTGGGCGAGGCCACCTGGAGCCACTCCATGCGCGCGCTGCGGCCGGGCGGCGTGATCGTCTGCTCCGGGTCGACCAGTGGCCCGAACCCGGGCGCTGACCTGCAACGACTGTTCTTCCTGCAGCTCCGGGTGGTCGGTTCGACGATGGGCACCCTGGACGAGCTGCGGGACCTGCTGGCCTTCGTGCAGACGGCCGGCATCGTGCCCGAGGTGGGCCTGGAACTGCCCATGGAGCGGGCCGAGGAAGGCTTCCGCGCTATGCTCGAGGGGCAGACCGCCGGGAAGATCGTCTTCACTCGACAGTGAGCTTGCGGTCACGAATAGTTACCTGAATCACACCATTGACCGGGGGCGTGTGCCACTTTAGTGCCATGAGACGTACACTCATTGCTCGTGATTAGTCCAATGGTGCCTTCGCCGCGCTCCCCCGAGCGTGACGCAAGCGTGGTAGACCTGCTCGACCGCGCCGACCGCGCGGTCGACGCGGTGCTCACCCCGGTCACCGAAGGTGAAGGCCTGAGCCGGGAGGGCTGGCGCGTGCTGTTGCTGCTGTCCCGGGGCGGCGGCCGCAGCATGGGCGAGATCGCCGAGCACGCCGCCGTGCCCAACCCGACCGCTACCCGCGTGGTGGACCGGCTGGTGTCCCAGTCACTGGCCTTCCGCCGCAACGACCCCACCGACCGCCGCCGCGTACTGGTTCACCTGTCCGCCGACGGCCGGCACGTGGTGGAGCGGGTCAGCCAGCAGCTCGAGGCCCGCGTGGACGGCGCACTGGGCGCCCTGACCCTGAACGGCACCGCCCTGGGCGCACTGCTCACCCAGCTCACCGGCGCCCGGGTCGAGTAGACCTACCGCCCGGGACGCCGCACCAGCTCAGCGGGAACCACCCGCACCGGGAACGGCCGTTCCGCCAAGAACTCCTCCTCGTCCTTGACCACCGCAACCTGCTGGAAATGGCCGGACTGATCCGCCTCGAACACCGTGAGCACCAGCTCTTGCGGGTCGACCAACCAGTAGCTGGCCACCCCCATCCGCTCGTACGCGGCCTTCTTGGTGTGCAAGTCGTAGAGCGTCGTACTCGGGGAGAGCACCTCGACAGCCAGCAACGGCGCGGTCGGCAAGTTCTTGTCGGTCAGGTCGGCCTCTCGGGCCACCAACAAGTCGGGCTGCAGCTCGGTACTCCGCGATGGCTGGACGGCGAACGGCGCGATCAGCAGCTCCATCTCGTCCGGACATGCCACCTCCAGGCGCATCCCGAGCAACACGATCACCCGCTGGTGCCGCCTGCCCGGCGCGGGGCTCACGATGAGCACTCCGTCCAGAAGCTCGTAGCGGCGGCCGTCATCGGGCATTCCCGCCAGGTCGTCGACCGTGAGCGGGCCGCTGCCGGGGCCGAACAGGTCCGTGGTCACGGATGTCATGGTCCCTCCTTTTCCGCATGGTGACCAGTACACCGGGAGGTACCGACAGAACCGGGCTACTCGGAAGCCACCCGCCGGAGCAGGCGCTCGACAGCCGCCAGCAGCGGCAGGAGGTCGTTGACCAGGGTCGCTCGCACGACGCTGTGGGCCGTGTCGAAGTACCGATGCGCCAGGTGGTTCCGCATCCCCCGCACGTCGGCCCAGGGCACGTCCGGCTCATACTCCAGCAACTCCGGCCCTAACGCGCCAACCGCCTCACCGATCTCGATCAGCCGGACGCGGACCGCATCGAATATCAGCCCATCGTCCAGATCGCCGCGCTTGGTGTGCTCGGAGATCGCGGCGACCGCCGCCAGGACGGACGTCCCCCAGACGTTGACGGTCATTCCGACTCACAACGGAACCGCTTCGGCGAGCACCTCAACCCGAACGCCCGGCTTCAGCATCGCGGCCGGCACGACGTCGACACTTACCTTGAGCAGCTCGGTCAGCTCCCGACGCAAGCCGGCCAGCGAGATCAGGCCGACCCCGTCGTCCAGATCAACCAGCAGGTCGATGTCGCTTTCCTGTCCGTCCTCGGCTCTGGCGACACTGCCGAATACCCGCACGTTGCGCGCGCCCCGGCGCTCAGCCACCGCCAGAACCGCACGCCGGTGACGCCGCAGGCGCCGGCCCAGTGGGGTGTCCGGCAGCCCGAGCTGACGGCGTGGCGCGGGGACGAGGCCAAAGGTCAGTTCGTGCCCGGTGGCCTCGATGAGTTTGGTGAGAGTCCCCAGTCCTGGCTCTCGGCGGTCGGACTCATAAGCGCTGATGACGGACTGCGCGACACCGGCGCGTCGGGCCAGCTCGGTCTGCGAAAGCCGGCCTATTTCTTGGACTTGGCCTTGTCGCCGGCCTCGTCGGTGGACAGCGCGGCGACGAAGGCCTCCTGCGGGACCTCCACCCGGCCGATGGTCTTCATCCGCTTCTTGCCCTCCTTCTGCTTCTCCAGCAGCTTGCGCTTGCGGGTGATGTCACCGCCGTAGCACTTGGCCAGCACGTCCTTGCGGATGGCGCGGATGTTCTCCCGGGCGATGATCCGCGAGCCGATGGCCGCCTGGATCGGCACCTCGAACTGCTGGCGCGGGATCAGCTCGCGCAGCTTGCTGGCCATCGTCGTGCCGTAGGCGTAGGCCGAGTCCTTGTGCCGGATCGCGGAGAACGCGTCCACGGTCTCGCCCTGCAGCAGGATGTCCACCTTGACCAGGTCGGCCACCTGCTCGCCGGCCTCCTCGTAGTCCAGCGAGGCGTATCCCCTGGTCCGCGACTTGAGCGCGTCGAAGAAGTCAAAGATGATCTCGGCCAGGGGCATCGTGTAGCGCAGCTCGACCCGGCTCTCGGACAGGTAGTCCATGCCGCCGAGCTGGCCGCGCCGGGTCTGGCACAGCTCCATGATCGCGCCGATGAACTCCGACGGCGCCAGGATGGTCACCTTGACCACCGGCTCGTACACCTCGGCGATCTTGAGTCCGGTGGGCCAGTCGGACGGGTTGGTCACCACCAGCTCGGTGTCGTCCTCGAGCACCACCCGGTACACCACGTTCGGCGCGGTGGAGATCAGGTCCAGGCCGGCCTCCCGCTCGAGCCGGTCACGGGTGATCTCCAGGTGCAACAGGCCGAGGAACCCGCACCGGAAGCCGAAGCCCAGCGCGGTCGACGTCTCCGGCTCGTAGGTCAGCGCGGCGTCGTTGAGCCGCAGCTTGTCCAGCGCCTCGCGCAGCTCCGGGTAGTCCGACCCGTCGACCGGGTAGAGCCCCGAGTAGACCATCGGGCGCGGTTCGCGGTAGCCGGTGAGCGCCTCGGTCGCGCCGTGCCGCTGCGCGGTGACGGTGTCGCCGACCTTCGACTGGCGGACGTCCTTCACGCCGGTGATCAGGTAACCCACCTCGCCGACCCCGAGGCCCTCGGACGGCTTGGGCTCCGGTGAGACGATGCCCACCTCGAGCAGCTCGTGGGTGGCGCCGGTGGACATCATCTTGATCCGCTGCCTCGGCGTGATCTTGCCGTCCACCACCCGGATGTAGGTGACCACGCCCCGGTAGGTGTCGTAGACCGAATCGAAGATCATCGCCCGGGGCGGCGCGTCCGACTCGCCGACCGGCGGGGGCACCAGCCGCACCACCTCGTCGAGCAGCTCCCGCACGCCCGTCCCGGTCTTCGCGCTGACCCGCATGACGTCGCTCGGCTCACACCCGACGATGTGCGCCAGCTCGGCGGCGTAGCGGTCCGGGTCGGCCGCCGGCAGGTCGATCTTGTTCAGCACCGGGATGATGGTGAGGTCCTTCTCCAGCGCCAGGTAGAGGTTGGCCAGCGTCTGCGCCTCGATCCCCTGCGCGGCGTCCACCAGCAGGATCGCGCCCTCGCAGGCCTCCAGCGCGCGGGACACCTCGTAGGTGAAGTCCACGTGGCCCGGGGTGTCGATCAGGTGCAGGACGTGGTCCTCGCCCCCGACCTGCCAGGGCAGGCGCACGTTCTGGGCCTTGATGGTGATGCCGCGCTCGCGCTCGATGTCCATGCGGTCCAGGTACTGGGCGCGGTAGCTGCGCTCGTCGAGCACGCCGGTGAGCTGCAGCATGCGGTCGGCCAGGGTGGACTTCCCGTGGTCGATGTGCGCGATGATGCAGAAGTTGCGGATCCGCTCCGGCGCGGTGAACGTACGGTCGGCGAACGTGGTCACTCGGGTCCTTCGCTAAGTGGGTTCCCCAATATCGTCGCACGTCCGCGGGAGCGGTCCCCGCGCCGGAGCGGCCCAGGGTCAGCGCACCGGCGCCCCCGACTCGACGGGCAGCCCCGCCTCGGCCCAGTCCTGGATGCCCTCGCGGTACTTGCGGACGTTCGTGTACCCGAGGGCGGCCAGCTTGGCCGCCACCTGCTCGCTGTTCTGGCAGGCCACGTTGGAGCAGTAGGTGACGATCGCGGCGGCCCGGTCCGGCAGCAGCCCGCCGGCCCGCGCGTCGACCTCGTCGGCGACCAGGTTCACCGCGCCGGGCAGGTGGGCCTGCTCGTAGTACGACTCCGGCAGGGCGTCGACAACGGTTACCGTGCCGGCATCGACGGCGGCACGCAGCTCTTCCCGGGTGATCAAGGCGGTCATGAGTGGTTCCTCCCAGTTATGCGGACTATGGTCCGAATATGCCTCTCGAAGTTATCGGACCGCGGTCCGGTTCGTCAACGCCGGTGGAGCTCGGCCGCGTTCCGGCCCGGCCCGAGCGCGCCGACGCGGCCCGCAACCGGCGGCGCATCCTGGACGCGGCCGAGCGGTTGTTCGCCGAACACGGCGTGGACGGGGTGAGCCTGGACGCGGTCGCCGCCGAGGCGGGCGTGGGCAAGGGCACCGTTTTCCGCCGGTTCGGCGACAAGTCCGGACTGGCCGCCGCGCTGCTGGACCAGCGGGAGCGCGAGCTGCAGCGGGCCATGCTGGACGGACCGCCACCGCTCGGCCCCGGCGCCCCGCCGGCCGAGCGCGCCGCCGCTTTCACCCGGGCCTACCTGGACTACGTGCTGGCCGCCCCGGAACTGGTGCGGATGTCCGAAACGGCCAGCCCCGGCGCCCGGTACCGCCTGGGTGCCTTCGGGTTCTGGCACACCCACCTGCGGGTGCTGCTCACCGAGGCGGGTCACCCGCCGGCGCTTGCCTCGGTGCTGGCGCACGCCCTGCTCGCGCCGCTGGCCGCCGAGCACCTGCTGGCCCAGCTGTCCGCCGGGACGTCCCGGGCCGTCCTGTGCGCCGGGCTGGGGCGGCATGCCGAGCTGGTGGTCGGCGGGTGAGCGCGGGAACGGGTGCTGCCCCTGCGGGCCCGGCCCACGCGCTAGTCGCTCGTGCAACATCATGTTCACGCAGAGCTGCTTGCCACCCCGGGAACACCCCGGGGACGATCAGGTCATGACCTTCACCCCGCTGCCCAACCTCAACCGCCGGGACGCCGCGACCGCCGTGCTGGCCGCGAAGCGCCGGCTCGGCCTGACCTGGGCGGCCATCGCCGAACGCCTCGAGCGGTCCACCGAGTGGACCACCTCGGCCCTGCTCGGCCAGCAGCCACTGACCGAGGAGCAGGTCAAGACCGTGCGCGCGCTGCTGGACCTGGACGAGGCCGTCGCCGAGGCCCTGCTGCTGCCCCCGCTGCGGGGCGCCGGGGCGGTGGACACCAGCGAGCCGATCGTCTACCGGCTGCAGGAGGCCATCCAGGTCTACGGCACCGCGATCAGCGAGCTGATCCGGGAGGAGTTCGGCGACGGGATCATGAGCGCGATCGACTTCGAGCTGGCCCTGGAGCGGGTGCCCGACCCCAAGGGGGACCGGGTCAAGCTGACCTTGAATGGAAAGTTCCTGCCGTACCGGGTGTGGTGACCTCGGCCGGTCCGGCGGCCTGGCCGACGGCGGCGAGCACCGCGGGCCTGGTCCTCTGGGTGAAGTCGGGGGCGACCCTGGTGACCAGGCCGAGCTTGCGGTCGGCGTTGCTGGGCCGTCCCCGTCCGCGCTTGTAGGCCAGCACCACGCCGTCCTGCAGGATCTCCCCGCCCCAGACGCCCCACGGCTCGGCGCGCTCCAGCGCGCCGGCCAGGCAGCTGGCCTTGAGCGGGCAGGCGGAGCAGAGCGCCTTGGCGACGTTGAGGTCGGCGGGCCGCTCGGCGAACCAGAGCTCGGGGTCGGCCTGGGAGCATGGGGTGCGGTCGCTCTGGCTGGTCTGGCTGGCGTTACTGGTGTGGCTGGCGAGTGATCCCCTCATGCATTCGATCGTGCTCAGCGCGGCGCCGCCGGGCATCAGGGGGAACACCCAGATTCGCCCCGGGGACCCTGAGGCCCTGGCGCACTGTTACCCTGGTAAACCGATTGCCCTGCGTGACCCTCTCTCCCGCCGGGCGCTTGTGAAACACCCGCGCCCACGCGGCGCGCGGCGGACAACGACGAACAGAAGGACCAGAGGCAGTCGCGTGGCCAACATCAAGTCCCAGATCAAGCGGGTCAAGACCAACGAGAAGCGTCGCCTGCGCAACAAGTCGGTGCGCTCCGCGGTCCGGACGGCGATCCGCCGCTTCCGCGAGGCCGTGGAGGCCGGGGACAACGAGCAGATCGTGGAGCGTCAGCGCTTCGCCAGCCGCGCCTTGGACAAGGCCGCGAGCAAGGGCGTCATCCACCGCAACCAGGCGGCGAACAAGAAGGCCGCCATGGCGCAGCGGGTCAACTCGCTGTAGCGGTAGTTCCTTTTCGCACCGGGTGTAACACCCGTCCACCGGCTGGCGACTAACCAGTCGAAGAGACTTTCCCGCGGTGCCAATCGGCGGCGCTGTCCACTCCCGTGGGGCAGCGCCGCCGAGCTGTTTCCGCTGGTGGCCTTCAGGCGCGTTCGCGAGAGCGGAGCCGGCGCGGCATCCGGGCGTCCTGGAAGCCCACCGCCCGGGCGGCCAGCTCGACGCTCTCCCCCTGCCCGATCAGCTGCTCCGCCCGTTCCATCCGCAGGGTCTGCTGGTAGCGCAAGGGGGTCAGCCCGGTGGCCTCGGTGAACAGCCTGGTGACCGTGCGCTCGCGGTGACGACCTCGGGCCGGTCCGCCACGTAGTGCATGGCGTACGGCCGGCCGAGGGCGGCCAGCTCGGAGAACACCTGCGCCGGGCCGGCGAGGTCCAGCAGGTGCAGGCCCGGGGCGAGCAGGAAGACCACGCGGTGCACGATCCGGTCAGCCTACCGGCGAGGCTGCCCCGGTCACCTGCGCGGTGCTGGCGATGGTGGCGAACCGCCCGGCCAGGACGTACTCGGTGCGCGCCACGATGTCCTCCACCCGCATCGTCGCCGGGTCGGCGAGCACCTCGGCCAGGCTCCGGTCATCCGGGGCGGTCCAGTGCGGCAGCGGGGTGGTTGCGGTCGCATCGGTCACGAAGGTGACCCGGTAGCCCAGGTCGGAGGCGATCCGGGCGGTCGTCTCACAGCACTGCTCGGTGCGGATACCGGAGACGCAGACGTCGGTGACGCCCCGCTCGGTGAGCAGTTTGCCCAGGTTGGTAGTGGTGAAAGCGTTGTGGGCGGTCTTGGTCAGCACCGGCTCCGCCTCCCGTGGGACCAGGCCGTCGAGGGGGCGCACGTACCCTGTGGCCGGGTCGAACACCGTTCCGGTGCCCGGCTCCGCGTGTAGCACCCACACCACCAGATGTCCCTCCGCGCGCGACCAGGTCACCAGGTCGTTCACCCTGGCGACGATGTCCGGATTGGAGAGCGCGGCCCAGCTCTCCCGCCGCCGGAACGACTCCTGCGCATCCACCACGAGCAAGGCTTTGGTCATAGCCACAGCCAACCGCGTTGAGGCGGGTGCGGCCAGGCGTGTTCCGGCCCGATCCCGGAACGATCCGGTCACCGCTGGCGAGCGGTTAGCGGAGGCCGTGGGCGGCGACTATGCGGAGGACGGCGCGTTGGAGGGCGTAGTCGGCGTCGGCGGCCACGCCCTTGACGTCGGCGTTCACCTCGGCGACCGCCGCCATTGCGGTGGCGATGCCGGCGGGGCGCCAGCCCCGGGCCTGGGATTGGGCCTTGCGCACCTTCCAGGGCGGCATGCCGAGCTGGCCGGCCATCCGGAACGGGTCACCCCGGCCGGCGGCCCCGACCTTCGCCACCGTGCGCACCGCATCGGCCAGCGCGTCCGCGACCAGCACGGACGGCACGCCGAGCAGCTGGGCCCAGCGCAACGCCTCCAGCGCGCCGGCCCGGTCGCCGGTGATCGCCTTCTCCGCCACCGCGAACCCGGTCACCTCGGCCCGGCCACGGTGGTAGCGGCGCACGGCCGCCTCGTCCACCGCGCCGTCGGTGTCCGCGACCAGCTGCGCGGCGGCCGAGGCCAGCTCGCGCAGGTCGTTGCCCACCGCATCGATGAACACCCGGACGCCGTCGGCGGTGATCTTCCCGCCGGCCTGGCGGATCTCCGCCCGCACGAAGTCCACCCGCTCGTCGTACTTGGTCAGCCGGGCGCACTGGGTGACCTCCGCGCCGGCCTTGCGCAGCGCGTCGGCCAGCGCCTTGCCCTTGGCCCCGCCGGCGTGCAGGACCACCAGGCTCACGCCGTCGGCGGGGTCGGCCACGTACTCGGTGATCGCCGAGGCGACCTCCTTGCCGGCATCCTGAGCGGCCTCCAGCACGACCACCCTGGCCTCGGCGAACAGCGACGGGCTGACCATCTCGGCCAGCTCGGCCCTGGTCAGCGAGGCGGCGGCCACCCGGCGCAGCTCGGCGGTGGGGTCGGCGGCCCGCGCGGTGGCCAGCGCCGCCTCCACGGCCCGCTGGACCAGCAACTCCTCGTCGCCGACGATCAGCCGCAGCGGGACCGGCCGGATTGCCGCTGGTTCCTTGCTCACCCGCGCACCGCCTTTCTCCCCCGCCATCTTGTCAGGTCCGTCACGCCGCCCGGATGGATCCCTCAGACACGCCCTCAAGGGTGAGTCCGCTCGCAGATCAACCAACGGGCTGGGCGAAACGGGCGACGTTGACGTAACGTGGTCGGCGGTCCGCCGTCGATGGCGGACCGTGACAACCGAATACGGCTCATCCAGAGGGGCAGAGGGAACGGCCCTACGAAGCCCCGGCAACCGGCGTCTGCCGATCTGCGCGTGTGCCGCCGCGCAGCACGTCCGTCCGGGCGAGGTCGTCGACGATCACGGTGCCAATTCCGACCCGCGAACGCGGGACAGATGAGGAGACCTCGCCATGAGTTCTGCTGTGACTTCCGCCGCCCCGACCAAGACCCTGGACCTCGGCCCGGCCCGGGCGCTCTCCTGTCGGGAGTGCGGCCACCAGATCCCGCTCGCCGCCGAGTTCGCCTGTCCGGAGTGTTTCGGGCCGCTCGAGGTGGCCTACGATTTCGCCGGGGTTACCCGCGAGCGGATCGAGGCCGGACCGAAGTCGATCTGGCGCTACGCCTCCCTGCTGCCGGTGCCGACCAACGTCACCGAGCACCCCAACACCGAGCCCGGGCTGACCCGCCTAGTGCGGGCGGAAAAGCTGGGCAAGGCGCTGGGCATCAAGCGGCTGTGGCTGAAGGACGACACCGGCAACCCCACCCACTCGTTCAAGGACCGCGTGGTCGCGGTGGCCCTGGCCGCCGCCCGTGAGCTGGGCTTCACGGTGCTGGCCTGCCCGTCCACCGGCAACCTGGCCAACGCGGTGGCGGCGGCCGCCGCGCGCGCCGGCTGGCGGTCCGTGGTGCTGATCCCGAAGTCGCTGGAGCAGGCCAAGATCCAGATGACGGCGGTGTACGGCGGCACGCTGATCGCCGTGGACGGCAACTACGACGACGTGAACCGGCTGGCCACCGAGCTGGCCGCCGAGGAGGAGGACTGGGCGTTCGTGAACGTGAACGTCCGGCCCTACTACGCGGAGGGCTCCAAGACGCTCGGCTACGAGGTGGCCGAGCAGCTGGGCTGGCGACTGCCCGGACAGGTGGTGATCCCGGTGGCTTCCGGCTCGCAGCTGACCAAGGTGGACAAGGCGTTCGGCGAGCTGGGCAAGCTCGGTCTGGTGGAGCCGACCCCGTACCGGGTGTTCGGCGCCCAGGCCACCGGGTGCTCGCCGGTCGCCACCGCGTTCGCCGAGGGCACCGACGTGGTCCGCCCGGTGCGGCCGGACACCATCGCCCGCTCGCTGGCCATCGGCAACCCGGCCGACGGCCCGTACGTGCTGGACACCGTGCGCCGCACCAACGGCGCGGTGGCCGACGTGTCGGACGCCGAGGTGGTGGACGCGATCCAGCTGCTCGCCCGTACCGAGGGCATCTTCGCCGAGACCGCCGGTGGCGTCACCGTGGCGTGCGCCCGCAAGCTGGTCGAGTCCGGCCAGCTGGACCCGGACGCTGACACCGTGCTGCTGATCACCGGCGACGGGTTGAAGACCCTCGACGCGGTGGCCGGCCACGTCGGCCCGACGGCGACCGTGTCCACCTCCACCGCCGAGGTCCGCCGCGCGCTGAGCGGCTGACGCAGAGCGCGGAGCCGGCCCGGTCAACCGCGGCGAGGCGGCGGTGGCAGGGGCCGGCCCGGTCAGCCCCGCCGGGGCGCAGGCAGGGGGTGGCCCCGGGACACCGCGACCGGGCCGTCCCGGGCGGCAACCACGGCGACGTCACCGGACTCGTCGGTTCGCCGGACCAGGGCGCCGCCCGCGCGCAGGCTGGCCAGCAGCGTGGCGTTCGGGTGGCCGTAGCGGTTGCCGGCGCCCACGCTGACCAGCGCCAGACGGGGCCGGACGGCGGCGAGGAAGGCCGTCGACGTGTACCGGGAGCCGTGGTGCGGAACCTTCAACACCTCGGCGCGCAAGTCGGCCCCCGAGCTGATCAGGTTCGCCTGGGCGAGCAGCTCGATGTCCCCGGTGAGCAGCATCCGGCCGCCGGGAGTGTGCGCCCGGATGACCACGGAGGTGTTGTTCACGTCGGTGCCGTCCTCGGGGTCGATCGGCTGGGCCGTCCCGCTCGGCGCCAACACCTCGAGCAGCAGGGCCGGCCAGCGCAACCGTTGCCCGGCCCGCAGCTCCAGTACCGGGACGCGCTGCTCCCCCGCCACCCGGCGCACCCGGTCGAACGCCCAGGCCGGCCGGCGGGCCGGCCCCAGGGCGACCGCGCCGACCGCCCGGCCGCGCAGCGCGGCGGCCAGCCCGCCCATGTGGTCGGCGTGCAGGTGGCTGATCACGACCAGGGACAGCGCGTGCACACCGAGACGGCTGAGGCAGCCGTCCACGGCCGCCGTCTCGGTACCGGCATCCACCAGCACCGCCCGCCCCGGTAGTCCGGTGGCCAGCACCAGCGCGTCACCCTGTCCGACGTCACAGGCCACCATCGCCCAGCCGGCCACCGGCCACCCCGGGGTGACGAACCGGCTGGGCACCAACACCAGCAGCGCGCCGAGGCACGCGGCCACCAGCACCACCCGCACCCGCCGACGCCGCACCAGTACGACCCCGAGCAGCAGCACCGCCCCCAGCAGGAACGCGCCCCCGACGCCTCGCGGCCATGCCACCGCCGCACCGGGCGTTCCGGCGGCCAGGTGCGCGACCTCGACCAGCCACGCCACCGCCGGACCGGCCAGCCAGGCGCACGCCTCGGCGACGCCGCTGCTGATCGGGGAAAGTACGGCGGCCAGCGCCCCGAGCACGGTGATCGGCGCCACCGCCGGCGCCACCAGCAGGTTGGCCGCCACCGCGACCAGGCTGACCTGCCCAGAGATCCCGGCCACCAGTGGCGCGGTGACCAGGTGCGCGGCCGCCGGCACGGCCAACGCCTCAGCCACCCCCGGCGGGACACCGCGGGCTCGGAGCCAGGCCGCCCACGGCGGGGCGACCAACGCCAGCGCGCCCGTGGCCATCACGGACAGCGCGAACCCGGGGTCGGTCCCCAGCGCGGGATCCACCAGCAACAGAACGATCGCCGAGGCGGCCAGCGCGGGTACCACCGGGCGGCGGCGCCCGGCCAGCACCGCGAACAACCCGACCCCACCCATCACGGCCGCGCGGAGCACGCTCGGCGACGGGCGGGCCAGGATCACGAAGCCGACCAGCGCGATCAGGGCCACCGCGACCCGGGTTCGGGGCCCGGCCCGCAGCAGCGTGAGCAGCCCGAACACCGCGCCAACCAAGATCACGACGTTCGCCCCGCTGACCGCCGAAAGATGGGTGAGCCCGGCGGTGCGGAACTCGTCGCGCAGCGCCGCCGACATCAGGCTGGTGTCGCCGATGGCCAGGGCCGGGAGCAACGCCGCCGAGTCCTCCGGCAGCACCTCGGTCGCGGCGCCGCGCAGGCCGTCCCTCGGCACGTCGGCGGCGCGCTGCCACCAAGGCGCGGCGGTGACCTCCGCGGGCGGTCCGCGCACCCGCAGGACCGCGACCGTGAGGTCCGGCCTGGTCGCCGGGGCGAGCAGGCCGGAGGCGGTGACCTCCATGCCGGGCAGCACCTGTTCCCAGCCTTCCCGGGGCGCCAGCAGCAACACCCGTCCACCACCCGCCCAGGTCTGACCTCCGCTGCTCGCCGTCAGCAGGTCGGCCCGGACGGACACCTGCCCGGCGGCCCGCGCCAGCCCGCCGTACCCGGGAGCGCCCAGCACGGGGGCCGGATCACCACTCACCGCAACCCGCACGGTGGCCGCGCTACCCTGCCCGGCCGCCAGGCGCAGCGGGTGTCCGGCCAGCGAAATCGCGTGCAGGGTGACCACCAGGCCCACCGCCGCCACACAACCGGCCGAGGCGAGCGCGCCGGCGGCGTACCGACCGGGCAGCCCGGAACGAAGCCGACGCCGGCGCGGCGCGGCCCCCGGCCAGCCCACCGCCGGGGCGGCGAACGCCGCCAGGACGGCCGCGGCGGCGGTGCACACCGCCGCCGGGATCCACCCGCCGGTCAGGCCGAGGATGACCACCAGCCAGCTCAGCAGGGCGGCGGGTACCAGGCGCAGGTCGGGCCGCTCCGCCTGCGGTTCCTCATCGCGCCGCCGCGCCGGCGAGGACAGCCCGGTCACACCGTCACCGACCCGCGCAGCTGGCTGAACCGCCGCTCGCCGATTCCTTCGATCTCCCGCAGCTGGTCCACCGAGTTGAACCGGCCGTGCGCGGTGCGCCACTCGATGATGCGCTTCGCGGTCACCGGGCCGACCCCGGGCAGAGTGTCGAGCTGCTCGACCGTCGCCTGGTTCAGGTCCACCTTCCCGCCCCCGGCGGCGGCCGGACCGGGCGAGCCGGCGGGCTGGGGCACGCTCGGCGGTTGGGGCAGACCGACCACGATGTGCTCGCCGTCGACCACCCGGCGGGCCAGGTTGAGCGCGGTGAGGTCGGCACCGGGCAACGGCCCGCCGACCTGGCTGATCGCGTCCGCGACCCGGGCACCCCCGGGCAGCCGCACCAAGCCGGGCCGACGGACCTTGCCGGCCACGCTGACCACCGTCGGCGCGGCCGGCTCGACCGACGGCGGTGGCCCACCAGGACCGGCCGGCGCGGTCGACACCTCGGCACCGACCACCGGCAGCGGCGGTGCCGGCTCGGCCACCGGGCGGTCCCGCCAGACGGCGAAGACGGCGAGCAGCGCGGCACAGCCGGCAACCACCGCCAGCGCCAGGGCGCCGGGGCGGCCCGGGTCCAGCCGCGCGCCACGCCATGCGGCCGGCACCCACCGCTCGGCCACCCGGGCAACCAGCCGAGTCCGGGCGGCACCGCGGACCGGCAGCGGGGCCGTGTCGGGCGGGGCTTTCCGAGACCCGTCGGGTGGGCGACCCGGCGGCGTGTCCGGCCGGCGCGGCAGGGCGGCGGCGGTGGGCGGGAACCCGGTCGGGCCAGGCCGGTCCCCGCCCAGCCCGGCCGGGGGCCGCCGATCGCGACCGGGCGGGTTCGGGCGCCGATCCGAGTCAGGCGAAACCGGGCGCCGATCCGAGTCGGGCGAAACCGGACGCCGATCCGAGTCGGGCGAAACCGGACGCCGATCCGAGTCAGGCGAAACCGGACGCCGGCCCGCGCGCAGGGCGGTCAGGCGTTCGCTGCCCGGGCGTGGCGGGGCTTCGGGGGCCGGGAGGTTGTCGTTCTCGAGGGTCCGCACCGGGCCGACGCTAGGCGGCCGGGACGGGGCCGGCCGATCTTCGCCGGGCCGCTGTGGACAGCTGGGAGCAATGTGGACAACCAGGCGCTTCCGGCCTCCGCGTGGGCTTGGTTGTCGGTGGGTTGTGGCAGGCTGGAACCCCCTGCGCCCGGTCCGCGATCAAGCCTCATCGGGCGGCGCCCGGCCCCGAACCGGGGGCGTTCAGTCGGATGCCGGAGGCACAACCACCACGCCCAGGAGACCCGGGCCGGCGTGCGCACCCAGCGCGGCACCGACCTCGGAGATCACGCACGGCGACGCTGCGGGCAACCGCTCCGCCAACCGGCCGGCCAACTCGGCCGCCCGCTCCGGGGCGCCGAGGTGGTGCACCGCCAGCTCCACGTTCTCCCCACCGGTCCGCCGGCCGGCGGCCTGCTCGGCCAGGTCGACCATCCGGGCCACCGCCCGGGTCAACGTGCGCACCTTCTCCAGCGGCTCGATCAGCCCGTCGCTCACGTGCAGCATCGGCTTCACCGCGAGCGCGCTGCCCAACCAGGCCGCCGCCGCGCCGATCCGGCCGCCCCGGCGCAGGTACTCCAGCGAGTCCACGCAGAAGAACACCCGGCTGCGCGCGGCCACGTCGGCGGCCGCCTCCTCCACCACCACGCCGGCACCCCCGGCGGCCGCCGCCCGAGCGGCGGCGAGCGTGGCGAACCCCAGGCCCATCCCGGCCGAGCGGGAGTCGACCACCCGCACCCGGGAGGAGTCGACCTCGTCGGCGGCGATCCGGGCGGCCTCCCAGGTCCCGGACAGCAGCCGGGACAGGTGCACCGAGACCACCTCGGTCGCCCCGCCCGACAGCAGCTCACGGAAGAGCGCCGCGAACTCGGCGGGCGAAGGCCTCGACGTGCCCACCGCGACGGCCTGGTCGCCCAGCGCCGCGATCAGCTCGGCCGGCCCGACCTCCACCATGTCCCGGACCGTGCGTTCACCCAGCGTGACCCGGATCGGCACCACTCCGATACCGTGCCGCGCGGCCAGGTCCGGGGGCAGGTATCCGGTGGAGTCGGTGACGACCGCGACCGCCACCTCAGGTCAGCTCCGGGGCGAGCAGCTCGGCCAGTGCCTCGCCCACCCGCTTGTGGCCCCACCAGCCGAAATGCATGCCGTCCGGGTTGCCCTCGCCGGCCATGATGTGGTCGCCGATCAACGCCGGCAGGTCCAGCAACCCCACCCCGGCGGACGCCGCCCAGGCCCGGGTGGCCCGTTCGGCGGCCGGCCGGCCGGCGTGCACGCCGCCGTAGGCCGGCGCCCGGTGCACGCTGGGCAGCAGGGCCACCACCGGGATATCGGGGCGGATGAAGGTCACCGCGCGCCGGCAGGACTCCAGGTAGCGCACGGTCAGGTGCGGCGGCAGCGCCACCGGGCCACCGCCGGGCAACACGCTGAACGCCCGCGACAACGCCGGCTGGGCCGCCTGGTAGCCGACCCGCACCGCGCGCCGCAGGCCGTCCGGGCGCAGCGACGGGATCATCTCGCGCAGCGCGGTGGGCAGCGGCGAGGGCAGCGTGTCCATCCCGCCGACCCCGAACACCAGCGCGTCCACCTTGGGCATCACCGGCCAGATGCGCGGGTCGCGGGTGAGTCCCCGCCAGGCGTGCCGGGCGGTCCAGCCGTAGCCGGCGAGCAGCTCGGCCCGGCCGCCGAGCGCCTCGGCCGCCACGTTGTGCCAGAGCCGGGGCTCGTCGGCCGGCTCGGCGCGCTCCGGACCGTGGAAGGCCAGCGAGTCCCCCAGGACCAGCAGCACCGGACCGGTCAACGGTCGACCCCGAGGTTGTAGCCGGTCAGCCGCCACTTGGACCCGGGTCGCTGGCGGCGGCGTAGGCTGGCCCAGCAGGCGTTCTCCAGGCCGCCGATCGCCGTCCAGTGCACCGGGTCGAAGCCGAGCAGCGCACAGACCAGCGCGGCGATCACCCCGCCGTGCGAGCAGAGCAGCACGGTGGTCGGCGGGTCGGCCGCGTACTCCCGCTCCAGCTCGTCGACCAGCGGAATGGCCCGCGCGGCCACCGTGACCCTGGACTCGCCACCCGGCGGAGCCCAGCTGGAGTCGGCCCGCCAGGTGTCCAGCGCGCCCGGCCACCGCTCGCCGACCTCGGCCACGGTCAGGCCCTGCCACTCGCCCAGGTCGGTCTCGCGCAGCCGGGGGTCCAGCTTCACCGGCAGCCCGCAGGCCTGGCCGATCTCGTCGGCGGTGCGGGCCGCGCGGCTCAGGTCGGAGCTGATCAGCAGGTTCGGCCCCTGCTCGGCCAGGGTCGGGCCGATCGCGCGCGCCTGGTTCAGACCGAGCTCGGTGAGATGCGAGTCGAGATGGCCCTGCATGCGGCCTTCGGCGTTGTAGTCGGTCTGCCCGTGCCGCACGAACAACAGCCGGGCGAGCGTCACCCGCCGCGCCCGTCCGCTAGCTCCTCGTCGGCCAGCGGGTCCACCCGCGCCTCCGGGATGTCGATCCGGGGGCAGTCCTTCCACAGCCGGTCCAGGCCGTAGAAGCCGCGTTCCTCGGAGTGCTGGATGTGCACCACCAGGTCGACGAAGTCGAGCAGTACCCAGCGCCCCTCCCGGGCGCCCTCCCGCCGGATCGGCTTGGCGCCGGCCAGCCGCAGCCGCTCCTCCACCTCGTCCACGATGGCCTGCACCTGGCGCTCGTTGGGCGCCGAGGCGATCACGAAGCAGTCGGTGATGGCCAGCTGCTCGGAGACGTCCAGCACGACGATCTCCCGCGCCTTCTTGTTGGCCGCGGCGCCGGCCGCCACCCTGGCGAGTTCCAATGAGTGCTCGCTAGCGCCCACCGTGCTCCCTTCCCGGTCGGGTCCTGGCCCCTCAGCCTACTGACCCGCGCCGACGAGCCAGGTCAGGCACTAGCGAGCAGCGCGCGGGTAGCCTGCCCGCATGGTGCTTCCCAGGTGGCTGGCCCGGGTCAACCGGGTGGCTACGAACCGGGTGCTCGGGCGGCTGCCGGTGTTCGCCACGGTGAGGCACGTCGGGCGGCGGTCCGGTCGCCGGTACCAGACGCCCATCGCGGTGTTCCGCGCCGATCGCGGCTACGTGGCCGCCCTCACCTACGGCCCCGGCGCGGACTGGGTGCGCAACGTGCTGGCCGCCGGCGGGTGTGAGCTGCGGGTGCGGGGCGAGTGGGTTCCGCTGGTCCGGCCGATGGTGGTGCACGATCCGGAGCGGCGGGCCGTGCCGCCGGTGGTACGACTGTTCCTGGCGGTCCCGGGGGCGGTCGACTTCCTGCACCTGGACCTGGCTCAGCCGGAGCGGTAGAGGCAGCACTTCGAGATGTACTGGACGACCCCGTCCGGGACCAGGTACCAGACCGGCAGGCCCTTGGCCACCCGCTGCCGGCACCCGGTGGACGAGATGGCCATGGCGGGCACCTCGACCAGGGTGACCGCGCCGTCCGGCAGGTGCTCGTCACCCAGCTCGTACCCGGGCCTGGTCACCCCGACGAAGTGGGCCAGCTCGAACAGCTCCTCCACCTTGTGCCAGGACAGGATCTGGGACAGCGCGTCCGCCCCGGTGATGAAGTACAGCTCGGCGTCCGGGTGCTTGGCATGCAGGTCACGCAGGGTGTCCACGGTGTAGGTGGCACCGGGGCGGTCGATGTCTGCCCGGTCCACCGAGAACCGGGGGTTGGACGCGGTGGCGATCACCGTCATCAGGTAGCGGTCCTCCGCCGGACTGATCACCCGGGTGCTCTTCTGGTACGGTTCGCCGGTCGGTACGAAGATCACTTCGTCTAGGCCGAACCGGGCCATCACCTCGCTGGCCGCGACCAGGTGCCCGTGGTGAATCGGGTCGAACGTGCCACCCATCACCCCGATCCGGGTCGCGTCGTCGGCACAACGCTCACGCATCGGCGAAGCGTATAGCGGCGGTTTCGGCCATCCGCTCACCGGTCCACCGGCGCAGGTAGGGGCACTGCTCGGCCGGGTGGTCGTCCGGGCAGGTCAGCAGGTGCTCCAGGTGGTCCTTGGCGGCGGCCAGCCGGCGCTGCTGCTCGGAGATCACCGCCAGCCGCTCCCGCACGGCGGTGCGCCAGTCGCTGTCCCGCTGGGTGCCGGCCAGCACCGCGGCTATCTCGTCCAGGCTCATCATCCCGGTGTCCCGCCACATCTGGATGAGCCCGATGCGGTGCAGCTCGTCGGGGCCGTAGCGGCGCCAGGTCCCCCGGCGGTCGGCCGGGCGGAGCAGCCCGCGTTCCTCCCAGTAGCGCAGTGTGGACTCGGCCAGCCCGAACGCGGCGGCCGCCTCCCCGATGCCGATCAGCCCGTCGGGCAAGGCCACTCCCTCGATCCTTGACTTCAAGCCAACTTCAGATGTCCTAGTTAGGCAATCCTAACTTATCGAACCGAAGTGAGCCCATCATGATCAAGACCGATCTGCTGGAGTGGCTGCACGGCGCCACCGGGCCCTGCCGCGGCGGGCCGGTTTGATCTACGCGGCGCCGCGGCCGTTGGCCGGGTTCGACCGGATCTGCTCATCGAGGCCATGCCGGGGTGAAATCGTTTGCGCTCGCCGGCCCCCGGCGGCTTACCCTCGGGAGGTGCCGGGAACCCCCATCACCACGCTGGAACAGCTGCGCGAGGTCATCGACGAGCCCAGCAAGCTGGTCGCGGAGAAGGCGATCGACCACATCGACGCGGAGTCCCGGCGGTTCATCGAGGCCTGCCCGTTCTTCCTGCTGGCCACCAGCGCGGCCGACGGCAGCTGCGACGTCTCCCCGCGCGGCGACCCGCCGGGCAGCGTGCTGGTGCTGGACGACCGGACCGTCGCCTTCGGCGACCGCAAGGGCAACCGCCGGCTGGACAGCCTGCGCAACATCATCGCCCAGCCCCAGGTCGGCATGCTGTTCCTGGTGCCGGGGATGGGCGAGACCATCCGCCTGAACGGCACCGCCCGGATCGTGCGGAACGCCCCGTACGCGGACCGGCTGACCCTGCGCGGCGTCCGGCCCGAGCTGACCATCGAGATCTCCGTGGTCGAGCTCTACCTGCACTGCGCCAAGGCGTTCAAACGGTCCGCGCTGTGGGAACCGGACAGCTGGCCGGAGCGGGGCGAGCTGCCCACCGGGGGCCAGCTGCTGCGCAGCCAGGGCGAGTTCGCCGCCTCGGCCAGGGAGCTGGACGACTACCTAGACAAGTCCTACCGCACCACCATGTACTAGCGCGGAACGCGCTAGGCGAGCGTGCGCCCAGTTCGGCGCACGCGGGAGAATCAGACCGGTAGGAGCGTCTCCACCACGTCGGCCAGCTGCGCCACCGTGCGGCACTCGTGCATGGGCATCAGCTCGGCGTAGCGCAGCGCGGCCGAGTCGCCGCTGCCCCACTGCTTGCGCGGCTCCGGGTTCAGCCAGTGGCTGTGCCGGGCCTGGCCGATCAGCCGGCGCAGCACGGCCAGGTTGGGGTCTCGGTAGTTGGTGCGGCCGTCGCCGAGGATGAGCAGCGAACTGCGCGGACCCACCGCGTCCGGCCAGTGCTCCACCAGGCTGGCCAGCGAGCCGCCATAGTCGCTGTGCCCGTCGAAGGTCACCAGCTCGGCCTCGCGCAGCACCCTGGTCATCACGCTGGCCAGGTCGTTGCCCGGGGCGAACAGGTGGGTCACCTCGTCGGCGCGCTCCACGAAGGCGAACACCCGCACCTTGGAGAACTGCTCGCGCAGCGCCTGCACCAGCAACAACGTGAAGTGGCTGAACCCGGCCACCGACCCGGAGACGTCGCAGAACACCACCAGCTCGGGGCGGCCGGGCCGGCGGGTGCGGAAGGCCGGGCGCATGGGGACGCCGCCGGTGGACATGGACCGGCGCAGCGTGCGCCGCAGGTCCATCTGCCCGCGCTTGGCGTGCTTGCGGCGCACCGCCAGCCGGGACGCCAGCCGCCGCGCCAGCGGGTGCACGGTCCGGCGCAGCTGGGCCAGCTGGTCGGCGTAGGCGGACAGGAACTCCACCTGTTCGGCCTGCTTGGGCACGGCGGTCTTGGCCACCTGGTCCCGGCCCCGGGTCTCCGCGGTGCGCCGGCGCACCTCCTCGGTGACCATCCGGCGGAACTCGGCGATCCGCTGCCGGATCTCCCGGCGGGTGATCTCCTCGACGAAGGCGTTCTCGTTGTCGCCCATCAGGTCGGCCAGGATGCCGGCCAGCAGCGTCTCCGGGCTGACCTGCCGCAACACCTGGTATGTCGACCAGTTGCGCGGCCCGTTCGGCCCCCCTTGCCCCGGGCCGGAAGCCGCGCCGAGAGCGTCCACCACGGCCCGGGCCAGCTCGCGCAGCGCCGCGTCGTCACCGTCGCGCAGCAGGTCGGCCAGGATGTCCCGCAGAGCGTCCAGGTCCACCTCGCCGTCCGGCGTCCACGGCACCTCGACGTCGCTCTGCCCCCGGCCCTGCGCGGCCGGGAAGTACAGGTCGAACAGCGTGTCGAACACCGCGCGCTGGCCCGACCGGCGCAGCACAGCGGCGGCCAGCCCCTCGCGCAGCTGTTCCCGGTGCAGCAGGTTGACGGCGCCGAGCACCGCGGCCGCGTCCACGGTCTCGCCGGGGCCGACCGGGACCTGGTGGCGGCGCAGCGCGCCGACGAAGTCGACCAGGTGTCCGGGCAGTCCGTGCGGCGGCGGCGTCATGGTTGTCCCTCCCACGCTCCCCCAATCGTGCCTGGTCGCGCGAACTCCGGCCAGCCGAACCCGCGAGGTCAGGAGGGGCGGGCCACCGCGAGGCCGAACTCAGCACATGCCACGGCCATCCGTTCGTCGTAGGTCAGCACCAAGTCGGCGTCAGCGAGCACTGCCGAGGCGAGATGAATGGCGTCGAGTGAGCGTAAACCGTCCGGGCCTACTCGACGAGCCAAGCTGACCACTTCGGGGTCGATCGGGTATTCGTCGATCTCGGACAGTGCGGCCTCCGCCTCGATGGATACCCAGGTCACTCGGCCGGGATGATGCCGGCGCAAGGCACGGGTGGTCTCGATCCACGCCAACGAGGACGAGACCAGTGCATCCCCTGGCTGAAGTGCGTGTCCAGCGCATCAGCGAGCGCCGCCGACTCCGGTTCTCGGACTACCCGCTTGATGAGGGCGCTGCTGTCCAGATAGACCCGGATCACAACCGGTCTTCGCGGTCCAGAAGAGTCAAGCTGGAGACGCCTGGCGGGAGATCGATGCTGGGCTCGACCCTGCGATACGGGATCCGCGCGGGCCGGACTCGTCCGCTGAGAGGTCGCTCACCGGTACCGATTAGTTCAGGCGCAGCTCGGCGGCGGCTTTCTGGGCGTCGGAGTGGTGTTTGAGGACGACGCCGAGGGTCGCGCGGGCGGCGTCGTCGTCCAAGGTGTCCAGGCCCAGCGCGAGCAGTGTGCGCGCCCAGTCGATGGTCTCCGCCACCGACGGCACCTTGCGCAGCTCCAACCCGCGCAGCACGCGGACCGTGCGAACCAGCGAGTCGGCCAGCGCGGCCGGCAACTCGGGCACCCGGGTGAGCACGATCCGCCGTTCCAGGTCGGCGTCCGGGAAGTCCAGGTGCAGGAACAGGCAGCGCCGCTTCAACGCCTCGGAGAGCTCACGGGTGGAGTTGGAGGTGAGCACCACGAACGGCTTGCGGGTCGCGGCGATGGTGCCCATCTCCGGCACGGTGACCTGGAAGTCGGACAGCACCTCCAGGAGCAGGCCCTCGACCTCCACATCCGCCTTGTCCATCTCGTCCACCAGGAGCACGGTGGGCTCCGCCCGGCGGATCGCGGTGAGCAGCGGGCGGGGCAGCAGGAACTCCTCGGAGAACACGTCGTCGCGGGTCTCGTCCCAGGACTCCCGCCCCTGACCCGCGGTGATGCGCAACAGCTGCTTGGCGTGGTTCCACTCGTAGAGCGCGCGGGCCTCGTCGATGCCCTCGTAGCACTGCAGCCGGACCAGACCCGAGTCGGTGGCCGCCGCCACCGCCTTGGCCAACTCGGTCTTGCCCACTCCGGCGGGCCCCTCCACCAACAGCGGCTTGCCCAGCCGATCGGCCAGGTAGACGGTGGTGGCGGCGGCCGTGGACGCCAGGTAACCGACGCCAGCCAGCCGCTCGGTTACGTCCTCCACCGAGCCGAACAGGGGCGTCTGCCGGATTGGGGCCTGCTCAGCACTCACCCGCCCATCCTGCACTGTGATGGGAGGATCGACTACTTGGCAAGCCAAATAGCGGCATCCAGGCGCCGATCGTGTGGCCAGCGTCTCACCCGTCACTCCTTATCCCGCGAGTCGGCGTTCTCAGCACACCGAGTCGGCGTTTTCAGCGCACCGGATGCCCGGGGCTATGCCGCCACCCGCCCAGCGCACCGGCGACGATCGGCAGCGCGGCCGCGACCAGCACCAGGACGCACACCGCGCCGAGCAGCCACACCACCGCCGGCCCGACGGCGAGCGCGCACCCCACCAGCGCCGCGTACGCCGCCGATGCGATGGCGAGCAACCGGGTGAGGCGCCGCTCGGTGAGATCGGAGAAGTGGCCCAGCCAGGCCAAACTGGGCAGCAGCGCGATGCCGTGCATGGCTACCGCGTGCGCCAGCTTGAACGCCCCCGCCGTGTGGTACGCGGCCTGTGGATCGCCGCCCCGGGCCAGCGTGGTGCCGATCCCGATCATCACGCCGCCGATCACCAGCGCGCCGACCAGCGCACCGAACCCCAGCCGGATCGCCGCGCGCATCGACGGGGCCAGCCCCGGCTGCCCGCGCAGCGAGGCGGCGAACAGTGCGCCCAGGGTCAGGAAGAGCGCCCCGCCGCCGGCCGCGAGTACCGTGGTGATCCGGGTGTCGGTGGCGGTCTCGAAGTTGAAGTGGGACGGCACGCCGCGCCACGCCTGCGCGCTGATCAACGTCACCTCCGCGACGCTGGCCAGCAGGAAGCCGCCGAGGGCGGCCGTTCGCAGCCGCTCGCCCATGCGCAGGAACGAGCTCACCCAGGCCACGCTGATCGCGGTCAGCCCGAAGGACAGCCCGAACGTGGTCGGCTTGCGCCAGGACACCGGCCCGAGCCACGGGCCGCCGAGCAGCGCCTGCACCCCGAGATGCACCAACCCGGACAGCAGCAGCGCGGCGCCGACCAGGTAGCTCAGCCGTTCGATCCGCCGGCCTTCGGTCCAGAATCGCCCCAGGTCACGCCCGATTTCCCGCATACGGGGAACGCTAACGACGCGACGCGTGCGCAGCGTCCGCCCCAGGGCGGCTCAACGAGGTCTCCCCACGGCGTACACGGCGGCGAAACGACTGAATCACCGTGCTAGAACGACTGAATCACCGTGCTGAAGTGACTGAACCAGGCGGGGGTTAGGCGGGGGTTAGGCGGGGCGGGTGTGGCCTTGGCCCCAGACGATCCACTTGGTGGTGGTGAGCTCGGGGAGGGCCATGGGGCCGCGCGCGTGTTGTTTCTGGGTGGAGATGCCGATCTCGGCGCCCATGCCGAACTCCTCGCCGTCGGTGAACGCGGTGGACGCGTTGACCATCACGGCGGCCGAGTCCACCCGGGTGGTGAACGCGTTCGCGGCGGCGATGTCCGAGGTGATGATCGCCTCGGTGTGCCCCGAGCCGTGCCGGGCGATGTGCTTGATCGCCTCGTCCAGCGAGTCGACCACGCCGGCGGCGATGTCCATGGACAGGTACTCCACGTCCCAGTCCTCGTCGGTGGCCGGCAGCACCCCGGGGGCGAGCGCGGCGAACCGCTCGTCGGCGTGCACGGTCACCCCGGCCAGTCGCAGTGCGGTGGCCAGCGAGGGGACGAACTTCTCCGCCACCTCGGCGTGCACCAGCACCGTCTCGGCCGAGTTGCACACCGAGGGCCGGCGGGCCTTGGAGTTGATCACCAGCCGCTCGGCCATGTCCAGGTCGGCGGACGCGTCCACGTAGACGTGGCAGTTGCCCACCCCGGTCTCCACGGTCGGCACGGTCGCCTCGTTCACCACGGACTGGATCAGCCCGGCACCGCCGCGCGGGATCACCAGGTCGACCAGGCCGCGCGCGGTGATCAGATGGCGCACGCTGGCCCGGTCCTCGCAGGGCAGCAGCTGCACCGCGTCCGCCGGCAGGCCCACGCCGGTCAGCGCGTCGCGCAGCACCTCGACCAGCGCGGCATTGGTGTGCGCCGCGCTCGAGGAACCGCGCAGCAGCGCGGCGTTGCCCGACTTCAACGCCAGCCCGGCGGCGTCCACCGTGACGTTCGGCCGCGCCTCGTAGACCATGCCGACCACGCCCATCGGCACCCGCACCTGGGTCAGCCGCAGCCCGTTGGCCAGCGTGGACCCGCGCACCGTCTCCCCCACCGGGTCGGGCAGGTTGGCCACCTTGGTCAGCCCGCCGGCGATACCGTCGATGCGCGCCTCGGTGAGGGTCAGCCGGTCCAGCAGGCCGCTGGCCATGCCGGACTCCCGGCCGGCCGCCACGTCGGCCGCGTTGGCCTCGAGCACCGGCTCGGCGTGCGCGCGCAAGGCGTCGGCCATGGCGAGCAGGGCCTTGTCCTTGTCCGCGCGGTGCAGCAGGGCGAGCGCATTGGCGGCCACCCTGGCCCGGCGGGCGGCGGCGTGCACCTGCTCGCGCAGGTCGGTGTCGGCGGTCATTGGTTCAGGATATGTCCGCGCGCCACCGGGTTGTCCGGCCAGTCCAGCACCAACAGGCTCTGCGCCTTGTGCACCACCGAGCCGTTCGCCGCGATCTCCGCGTCCCTCGGGTAGGCGCGCAGCCGCAGCTCGGCGGCCGACGGGCGCCCGGCGTCCACCCAGTCCTCCAACAGCGCGGCCAACCGCTCGGCGGCGGCCGCGCCGTCCGAGCCGTACGGCCGCACCGCGACCGGGAACCTCCGGTCCAGCTCGCTGGGCGCGTCGTCCTTCGGCACCAGCACCGCCATGCCCCGCTCGGCGATCAGCGCCACCGTCCCGCCGTCCATTCCGGCCGGGCGCAGCGACGGGGTGCGCGCCGACGCGTCCGCGCTGACCAGCAGGCGGCACACGTCCGGCTCGCGCACCGCCAGCCACAGGCCCAGCCCGTCCCACAGGTCCAGCGCGGCCAGCCGCACCCGGCTGTCCCGCTGCCGCCCCGGCTCGCCCAGCAACGCGCGGAA
This sequence comes from Actinospineispora eucalypti, assembly GCF_039543365.1. Taxonomy (NCBI): domain Bacteria; kingdom Bacillati; phylum Actinomycetota; class Actinomycetes; order Pseudonocardiales; family Pseudonocardiaceae; genus Actinospineispora; species Actinospineispora eucalypti. The sequence continues at coordinate 589,225 of NZ_BAABJP010000007.1, read as the reverse complement.
CCCGGCGGCGTCCAGCTCGCGCCGCTCGGCGGTCTGCACGGTCACCCCGTCCACGCCGAGCGACCGGCTGCTCTCCGGCCCGGCGCCGAGCCCGCGCAGCCGCACGAACGCGCAGCTGCGCACCGAGGCGCTGGACAGGTGCGCCGGCGGGCCGGGCAGCAGGTCCAGCGCGACCGACAGCTGGCTGCCCCGCACGGTCAGCGGCAGCAGCAGCCGGCCCCCCGGGACCAGCTGGTGCCACCAGGCCGGCTGGATGTCCCAGCTGCCCACGGTGAGCACCACCCGGTCGTACGGCGCGCGCTCCGGCAGCCCCAGCGCGCCGTCCGCCGCCACCAGGGTGACCTGCCCGGCCGTGGCCGAGCGTCCGGCGGCGGCGAGGTGCTCGGCGGCGCCCTGCACCAGGTCCTCGTCGATGTCCATGGCCACCACCGAGCCGGAGGGCCCGACCATCTCGGCCATCAGCGCGGCGTTGTAGCCGGTGCCCGCGCCGATCTCCAGCACCCGGTGCCCCGGCCGCAGCGCGAGCTGTTCCAACATGATCGCCATCATGGAGGGCTGGGAGGCCGAGCTGACCGCCACGCCGTTCTCCCACTTGGTGAGCACGGCCTCGTCCTCGTACGCCCGGGCCGCCGGCTCGTCCGGCAGGAACAGGTGCCGGGGCACCGAGCGGAAGGCCCGCTCGACCGGCGCGCTGCTGATCCGGCCGGCGGCCAGCAGCCCGTCGACCATGGCCGCCCGCAGCTGATCGGCCCGCACCCGACCAGTCTCGTCCCCGGCGTGGGGCAGCGTCCAGTTTCCAGCGCGGGACGCGCTGGCCGAGCGCGCGCCCAGTTCGGCGCGCGCGGGGGACTCAAGCGCGGGACGCGCTGGCCGAGCGGGCGCCCAGTCAGGCGCGCGCGGGGACTCAAGCGCGGGCGCGGAAGAACTCCACCGCGCCGAACACCGCACGGAGCCGCCCCACCCGGGAGTGCTCGGTAAACCCCGCCCCGGCGAACAGCTCCGGGTCCGGGCCGTGGATGTCGGCCAGGTGCAGCAGGCCGCCGGGCCGCAGCACCCGACGCACCTCCCGGATCGCGCCGGCCCGGGTGTCGCCGTCCAGGTGGTGCAGCATCAGCGCGGAGAACACCAGGTCGAACGACCCGTCCGGGTAGGGCAGCCGCTGCGCGTAGCCCCGCTCGAACCGGATGCCCAGGCCCTCGGCCTTCCGGGTGGCCCGGGCCAGCGCCAGCGGGTCGGGGTCGCTGCCGGTGAACTCGGCGTCCGGCTGCGCCCGCCGGGCCAGGATGGTCAGGTTGCCGGTGCCGCAGCCGATGTCCAGCACCTGCGCCCCGGCCGGCGTCCGGGCCAGCTCGACCAGCCGGCGGTGCACCCGGCGGGCGCCCATCAACCGGGTCACCGCGTCGTAGTAGGGCAGCAGCCGGTCCGTGCCGAACGCCGGGATGTAGTCATGCTCGTGCCGCACCTTCACCATCCAGGTCCTCCCAAAATAGGATTATCTTGCTTTCCGGACTCCATCCTCGGCACAGTTGAAGTCCTCGAGTTGTCAGATCTTCCGAACTTCTAGGACTTTCCTTGGCCGCCGCCGAACACGCCAGGCTGGCCCGCTACCGGGCCGGCGTACCGGTGTACAGCTACGTCGCCGACCCGACAACGCCCCCGGTTTCGGTCATGCGCTTCGACCCGGCCACCCACCACCCGGACCGGGAGCGCCCGCACATCCACGACTTCCCCGCACTGCTCTACGTGGCCAGGGACGCCGAAACGGGGTGGCTCGCCGAGGCCCGGCCGCGCGCGGGCGATCTCTACCTGGTGTCCCCCGGCCAGGTGGTGCAGGCCGAGACGGCGCCGATGGCCGACTCCGGCGCCGTCGCCGTGTTCTTCACCCCGGAGGCCCTGGGTGGTGGCGACCGGGCCGGCTGGGCCGGCCACCCGCTGCTGTTCCCCTTCCTGCACGGCGCGCGCAACGGCGTGCTCCGGCTGCGGGTACCCGAGGAGGACCGGTCCCGCTGGCTGCGCGGCGTCGCCGCGCTGGAGGACGAGCTGGCCGGGCGGCGAGACGGCTACCGGCAGGCCGCGCTGGCCCACCTCACGCTGCTCCTGGTGGACACCGCCCGGCTGGCCAACGACGTGGTCGGCGGGCTGCGCCGCAACGACGAGCCGCTGCTCGCCGAGGTGTTCGGGGTGATCGAGCGGCGGCACCGGGAACGCCTGTCCCTGCGCGACGTGGCGCGCGCGGTGAACCTCACCCCCGGCCACCTGACCACCGTGGTCCGCCGGCGCACGGGCCGCACCGTGCAGGACTGGATCACCGAGCAGCGGATGACCAGCGCGCGCCGTCTGCTGGCGGAGACCGATCTGCCGGTTGGTGAGGTCGCCGGCCGGGTCGGCTACCCCGACCCGGCGTATTTCGCGCGCGCGTTCCGCCGGGCTCATGGGAGTACGCCCAGGGAGTGGCGGGCGGCGACTGGGTAGGTGGTTGGGTTCTAGAGACCGCTTGGACGGCGCGGCTCGGGTCGGTCTGCCGCGGCTCGGGTGGCGCCCGTTGCGTTTCGGTCTGGTCAGTCTGCCGCGGCTCGGGTGCCGCCCGTTGCGTTTCGGTCTGGTCAGTCTGCCGCGGCTCGGGTGCCGCCCCTTGCGTTTCGGTCTGGTCAGTCTGCCGCGGCTCGAGTGCCGCCCGTTGCGGTCGGTTCGGGCCGCCAGTCACGGAGCGTGACGCTCGCGGGGTGTTAGAACGGGATGGATCTGGGGGCGTTTCGTCGAGAGCAAGACCAGTCCGGTCTCTTCCATGATCGAACCGGACTCACCATGCTCTCGATGAACCGAACCGGTCGCCACCCCCGCTCAGTGGTCACAGAACGTAGTCGCAAGGCCGATCGACCCGTCCGAAACACAACGGGCGCCACCCCGGCCGCGGCAGACCAACCCAGCCGCGCCGTCCAAGCCATCCTTAGAACCCAACCACCCCTTAAACCAAGGTGTCCTCCCCCAGGAAGCCAGCCATACTCCTGGCCGTGTTCCTGACCATCACCACCACCGGCGACGCCACCAGTCCGGCGACCGACCTGGGTTTCCTGCTGCACAAACACCCGGACAAGGCGCAGGCGTTCGAGACGTCGTACGGCACCGCGCACGTGTTCTACCCCGAGGCCACGCCGGAGCGTTGCACGGCGGCAATGCTGCTCGAGGTTGACCCGGTGGCCCTGGTCAGGCGGGCCGGCAAGGGCCGGGGCGGCGCGCCCGACGCAGCGTTGGCGCGGTACGTGAACGACCGGCCGTACGCGGCGTCCTCGCTGCTCGCGGTGGCCCTGCGCGCGGTGTTCAGCACCGCGCTGCGCGGCGAGTGCCGCAGCCACCCGGAGCGCGCGGCCGCACCGCTGCCCCTGTGCCTCCAGGTGCCCGCGTTGCCCGCGCGGGGCGGCGCCGACCTGGTGAAGCGGCTGTTCGAGCCGCTCGGCTGGACGGTCGACGCGAAGAAGATCCCGCTGGACCAGCGGTTCCCGGACTGGGGCGACTCCCCGTACGTGGCGCTCACCCTGACCGGCCGGTCGCGGCTGGCCGACGCGCTGCGCCACCTCTACGTGCTGCTGCCGGTGCTGGACGGCGCCAAGCACTACTGGGTCAACCCGGACGAGGTGGACAAGCTGCTGCGCGCCGGCGAGGGCTGGCTGGCCGATCACCCGGAACACCAGCTGATCACCAACCGCTACCTGGCCCGCAGCACCGTCCTGACCCGGGACGCGCTGCACCGGCTGGAGCTGGCCCGGCTGGCCGAGGCGGACGACACCGAGGCCGAGCAGCTGGACAACGCGGTGGACGAGCAGGCGGACACCGAGGAGCGCCCCGTACCGCTGGCCCGGCAGCGCCGTGCGGCGATCCTGGACGCGCTGCGCGAGACGGGGGCCACCCGGGTGCTGGACCTAGGTTGCGGCCAGGGACAGCTGGTCGGTGAGCTGCTCAAGGACGTCCGGTTCACCGAGGTCGTCGGGGTGGACGTGTCGATGCGCGCGCTGCACGAGGCCGCCCGCCGGCTGCGCCTGGACCGGATGAGCGAGCGCCAGGCGTCCCGGGTGCGGCTGCTGCAGGGCTCGCTGGCCTACTCCGACGCACGCCTGCGCGGGTACGACGCGGCGGTGTTGTGCGAGGTCATCGAGCACGTGGACGAGCCGAGGCTGCCCGAGCTGGAGCACGCGGTGTTCGGCGCGGCGCGGCCGGCGACGGTGCTGGTGACCACGCCGAACGTGGAGCACAACGTGCGCTTCCCCGGGCTCGAGGCCGGGCAGACCCGGCACCCGGACCACCGGTTCGAGTGGTCCCGCGCGCGGTTTCGCGAGTGGGCGGACGGCGTCGGCGCGCGGCACGGCTACCGGGTCGAGTACCGGCCGGTCGGGCCGGACGACCCGGAGGTGGGTCCGCCCACCCAGATGGCGGTCTTCCGCGCCGAGGGGGTGGCTGCGTGAGCGAGCTGGGTATCACCGACCTGTCCCTGGTGGTGCTGATCGGCACCACCGGCTCCGGCAAGTCCACGTTCGCCCGCCGGCACTTCAGGCCGACCGAGGTGATCTCCTCGGACACCTGCCGGGGCCTGGTCAGCGACGACGAGAACGACCAGTCCGCCACCTCGGACGCGTTCGACGTGCTGCACTACATCGCGGGCAAGCGGCTGGCCGCCGGCCGGCTCACCGTGGTCGACGCGACCAGCGTGCAGCGCGAGGCGCGCCAACAGCTGGTCAAGCTGGCCCGGGAACACGACGTGTTCCCCATCGCCGTGGTGCTGGACGTCCCGGAAAAGGTCTGTGCCGAGCGCAATAGGGAACGCCCGGACCGCGCTGACCTGCCCTCACATGTGCTGCACCGGCAACGCGGCGAGCTGCGCCGGTCGCTGCGCGGGCTGACCCGCGAGGGGTTCCGCCGGGTGCACCACCTGCGCGGCGTGGAGGAGATCGACGCGGCGGAGATCGTCCGGGAGCGGCGGTACAACGACCTGCGCCACCTGGCCGGGCCGTTCGACGTCATCGGCGACGTGCACGGCTGCGCCGCCGAGCTGGACGCGCTGCTCACCGAGCTGGGCTACCGGCTCGACGGCGACGGGCCGGCGGCGCACCCGGGCGGCCGCACCGCCGTGTTCGTCGGCGACCTGGTGGACCGGGGCCCGGACAGCCCGGCCGTGCTGCGCCGGGTGATGGACATGGTGGCCGCCGGCACCGCGCTGTGCGTGCCGGGCAACCACGAGAACAAGCTCGGCCGGTACCTCAACGGCCGCAAGGTGCAGCCCGGCCACGGCCTGGCCCAGACCATCGAGCGACTGGACGCCGAACCGGCGGAGTTCCGGGAGCGAGTCAAGGAGTTCATCGACGGGCTGGTCAGCCACTACCTGCTGGACCAGGGAAAGCTGGTGGTCTGCCACGCCGGACTGCCCGAGCGCTACCACGGGCGCACCTCCGGCCGGGTGCGCTCGCACGCGCTGTACGGCGACACCACCGGGGAGACCGACGAGTTCGGGCTGCCGGTGCGCTACCCGTGGGCGGAGGACTACCGGGGGCGGGCCACCGTGGTCTACGGGCACACCCCGGTGCCCAAGGCGGAGTGGGTGAACAACACGCTGTGCCTGGACACCGGGTGCGTGTTCGGCGGCGAGCTGACCGCGCTGCGGTGGCCGGAGCGCGAGCTGGTAGCCGTGCCGGCCGAGCGGGTCTGGTACGAGCCGGTCCGCCCGCTGGCCGCTTCGAGCGCCCCCGAGACCCGCCCGCTGGACCTGGCCGACGTGGCCGGCCGGCGAGTGGTGGAGACCACCCACCACGGGCGGGTGTCCGTCCGCGAGGAGAACGCGGCGGCCGCGCTGGAGGTGATGAGCCGGTTCGCCGTCGATCCCCGGCTGCTGGTGTACCTGCCGCCGACCATGGCGCCGTGCGCGACGTCCAAGCTGGACGGCTACCTGGAGCACCCGGCCGAGGCGTTCGCCGCCTACCGGGAGGCCGGCGTACAGCGGGTGATCTGCGAGGAGAAGCACATGGGCTCGCGCGCGGTCGCCCTGGTGTGCCGGGACGCGTCGGTGGCCGCCGAGCGGTTCGGCGTCCCCGGAGGCCCGACCGGCGCGGTGCACACCCGCACCGGCCGGCCGTTCTTCCCCCACCCGGAGACCACCGAGCGGCTGCTCACCCGGCTGCGCGACGCGGTGACCGCCGCCGGACTGTGGACCGAGCTGGAAACCGACTGGCTGCTGCTGGACGCCGAGCTGCTGCCCTGGTCGGCCAAGGCCACCGGCCTGCTGCGCACCCAGTACGCGGCGGTGGGGGCGGCGGCCGACGCGGTGTTCCCCGGCGCGCTGGCCGCGCTGGAGCGGGCCGCCGCGCGCGGCGTGGACGTGCGCGAGCTGCTGGACCGGCAGCGGCACCGGGCCGAGGACGCGCTCGGCTTCCGGGAGGCCTACCGGCGCTACTGCTGGCCGGTCGGCGAGTCCGGCGAGGACACGGCACTGGACGGACTGCGCCTGGCCCCGTTCCAGATCCTGGCCGCGGCGGGACGCTCGCTGGCCGCGCTGCCGCACGACCGGCAGCTCACCCTGATCGACCGGCTGGTCGCCGCCGACCCCACCGGCCTACTGCACCGCACCGACCGGCTGGTGGTGGACACCACCGACGAAGCCTCGGTGGCCGCCGGCACCGATTGGTGGCTGGCTCTCACCGGCGCCGGAGGCGAGGGCATGGTGGTGAAACCGCTGGACGCGCTCGTGCTGGGCGGCTCAAACCGGCCGGTGCAGCCCGGGATCAAGTGCCGGGGCCGGGAGTACCTGCGGATCATCTACGGCCCGGAGTACGCCCGCCCGGAGAACCTGGCCCGGCTGCGCGAACGGGGGCTCGGCCACAAGCGCTCGCTGGCCCTGCGCGAGTACGCGCTCGGCCTGGAGGCGCTGGACCGGCTGGCCGCCGGTGAGCCGCCGTGGCGGGTGCACGAGGCGGTGTTCGCGGTGCTGGCCTGCGAGTCCGAGCCGGTGGACCCCCGGCTGTGATGCGCGGATCCGGTTGCCGCGGGCGGCGGAGCACCACTCGCGGCGGGCATCGGCGGCGGGGCGACCGCCGGCGGCGAGGCTCTGCACGCAGTCACGAAAATCACGAGCCGCCCGAAAGATCGACCTCCCCGACCGCGCGGAGGTCCTCGTCGGCGAACGACAGCCGCAACTGCGGCCGCACGCGGGCGAGCCGCGCCCGTAGCAACTCGACGGAAGCGACCCGGCCAGCTCCGCGCTAGTCGGGGTCGCGCGGCCGAGGTGGACCGGGAGGCTCGGTGGGAACCAACTCGGCCACGTCGGCATGCAGGCTGGCCAGCCCCCGATCGAACGTGGCCAGCCGGCCCTGGTGTGCGCGGGCGAGATGAGCCAGGTAGGTGTCGGTGACCTGCCGGTGACCGACCACGCCGGCGAACGACACGTCCCGATAGCTCAACGTGTCCGGCCAGAACTCATGCCGCTGCTGGCGCGCGATCCGAGCCAGCAACGCCGTCGCCTCGTCCGCCGGATACCCGGCTCGGATCACCTGCCGCACCAGGCTGCCCTCGGTGATCGGACAACTGGCCACCGGATCCGTACACCGCGCCAACCAGTCCTGCGCGGCGTTGTGGTGCACGTGGTCGGAGAGCGAGAGCGCGATCAGCACGTTCGCGTCGAGCAAGACAGTCACTCGTCGTCGTCCAGCGATCGGACGTCCTCGGTGGTGATGACCCTGCCCACGCTGATCACCGGCCATCCGGTCGCCGGGCTGACGGTGATCTGGCCGGCCGGTCGTTGGTTGAGGCCACGCCGCATCAGGTCCGCAATGGTCTCGCTGAGCGTGCGGGACGTGTCACGGGCGATCGACAGGGCCTGCTGATGCAGATCGTCGGGCAGGTCTACGGTGGTGCGCACCGAACTATTATAGCACTGGGCGCATCACTGCATCACGATGCGGGCTGGTCGATGCTGACTATCCGGGCCAGGGAGTAGCCGTCCTGGTCGCGGTGTGCGGGCGCGGTGAGGCCGTCCCGGACCAGCCGGCGGCCCAGTTGCAGGCAGGCGGCGATCTCCTCGTCGGTCAACGCCATCCGGTCCTCGCGCCGGCCCAGGGAGACCACCCCGTTCCACGCGCCCCAGAGGAACCGGGCGGTGGTGCGGGCGTCGTACCGGTGGTCGGCCTGGCCGGCGGCTACGGCCGCCTCGATGCGGGCCTGGAAACCCCCGATGACCTCCTCCAGCCGCTCCCCCACCCGCTGCTGGATCTCCCGCACCTCGGCCGGCAGCTCGCCCAGCACCGTGTCGAAGGCCAGGAACTGGAACAGCCCCGGGTGCTCCAGGTGGAAGCGCAGATACACGTCACCGGCCGCGATGACCTGTTCCAGCGGCGAGTACTCGGGCCGGTACGCGCGGTCCAGGTACGCGGCCATCTGCTCGAGCGCGCGCTCCACCAGCGCCAGGTACACCCCGTCCTTGCTGCCGAAGTGCACGTAGAGCGTGCCGATCGACACGTCGGCCGCCTCGGCCAGATCCTCCACCCGGACGTTCCGGTAGCCGGCACCGAAGGCCCGCTCGGCGGTATCCAGGATCCGCTCCCTGGTGCGGGCCCGCCGCCGGGCGATCCTCGGGCTGTGCGGAGCCTCGCTCCCCAACTCGGTCACCACACCATCATGCCTTACTCGCAACGAGGTTCATTTTTAGAAGCTTATTGCAAAAACGAGGATACTTACGGTTTACTCGGTGACACAGCACACCCGGGGAGGCACTGTGGCCGAGACCTGTGACGTGGTGATCGTCGGAGCGAGGCTGGCCGGATCGTGCGCGGCCGCCCACCTGGCCAGGGCCGGGCACCGGGTGGTGGTGCTGGACAAGTCCCGGTTCCCTTCCGACCAGCTGTCCACCCACCTGCTGTTCCCCTCCGGGGTGGACGAGCTGCGCCGGATGGGCGCGCTGGACGGCATCCTGGCCGGCGACCCCGCCCGCTCACCGTGGCTGGGCCTGCAGATCGGCGACCGGGTGCGGCTGCTGGAGCGCTGGCGGGCCTGCGGGCCGATCGACTACTGCATCTGCGTGCCGAGGCCCCAGCAGGACCTGGAACTGGTGCGGGCGGCCCGGGCCGCCGGCGCCGACGTGCGGGAACACTGCCGGGTCACGGCGGTGACCTGGCGCGGCGGGCGAGCCGCCGGGGTGCGCTACACCGACGCCGACGGCACCGAGCGCGAGCTGGCCGCCCAACTGGTGGTCGGCGCGGACGGCCGGCGGTCGACCGTCGCCGGCCTGGTCGGCGCGGCCCGGCCCTACCGCGCGTCCCGCAACGGGCGGGGCCTGGTGTTCCGCTACGCCGACGACCCGCGCGCCGGCACCCGTGACGGCGAGACGATCTGGCAGTGGCGGGACGGCGACTCGCTGGGCTTCGTGTTCCCGTCCGCGCCGCGCGGGCGGATCCTGATGCTGTTCATGGGCGCGGCCGGAGAGGTCACCGAGGCGCGCGCCGACCCGGAAGGGCACTGGGCGCGCAAGATCGCGATGCACCCCGGCATGGCCGCCCGCACCTGGGGCGCCGGCAACCTGACCAAGATCCGCACCTGCAACGACACCTCGGCGTACTTCCGGGCGTCCAGCGGGCCGGGTTGGGCGCTGGCCGGGGACGCCGGCCACTTCAAGGACCCGGTGATCGGCCAGGGCCAGCGGGACGCACTGTGGTCGGGGCGCCGGCTGGCCGAGCTCGCCGGCCCGGTCCTGGACGACCCGGCCCGGCTGGACATCTCGCTGCGCGGCTGGGAGCAGGAGCGGGACCTGGAGTGCCTGCACTCCTACCACTTCGGCAACGTGGAGACGGTGGTCCGGCCGGTGATCCCGGTGCTCACCGAGATCCTGCGCCGGATGTCCGGCACCACCGCCCCCTCGGCCGGCGACCTCTTCGGCCGGGCGCGCACCCTGCCGGAGATCATCAGCCTGCCCCGGATCGCGCTCGGCCTCGCCGACGCGCTGCGCCACGACGCCGGGCGCGACCCGGCCGGGCTGACCAGGGACGCCCTGGCCGAGCTCAAGATCCACCTCGAGGTGCGGCGGGAACGCCGCGCCCGCCGTTTCCGGTCCACCCGGCTGGTACCCGGATCCGATCACCCGAACCCTGAACCCCCTGGTCACGCCGGCGAGTCCCGGCGCGACCGGCACAACCTGGAAGTGGTGGTGTCCGCATGACCGAGACGATCCGCATCGCGGCGGTGCAGCCCGCGCTGCGCCTGGGAGCGGTGGAGCCGAACCTGGTCCGGCTGGAGGCGCTGATCAGGGACGCGGTGGCCGAGCACTCCCCCGCCGTGGTCACCGTGCCCGAGGCCGGCTCCTCGCCGAACGTCTACTCCCGGGCGATGCGCGGCGTGGCCCGCCCGGTGGACGGCGCCCCCATGCAGCTCTACCGGCGGCTGGCCAGGGAGCTGGACGTGGTGGTCGGCGGCGGCTTCCTGGCGCGGCGGGGCGGCCACGTCTACGGGACCTACGTGCTGGCCGAACCGGACGGCCGGGCGCACCTGCACGACAAGGACATCCCCACCATGTGGGAGAACAACTACTACACGCGCGGCAGCGACCCCGGCCGCACCGAGCTGGCCGCCCTGGGTGGCGCCCCGGTCGGCGTGGCCTGCGGCTGGGAGTGGGCGCGCATGGGTACCGCCGCGCGGCTGCGCGACCGGGTGCAGCTGCTGCTCGGCGGCATGTGCTGGCCGTCCTACCCGCTGAACTGGCGCGGGCCGTTCGGCCTGTGGGCGACCCGGGAACACGCGCTGCAGCGCATGCACGCGCGCGAGCTGCCCCGGCAGATGGCCCGGCTGCTCGGCGCGCCGGTGGCCATGCCGTCACACGTCGGCCCGATCGACTTCGACACGCCGCTGGCGCCCGGGGTGCCCTGGCGCACCCAGATGGTCGGCGAAACCCAGATCGTGGAACGGGACGGCACCGTGCTGGCCCGGCTCACCGCCGAGGACGGCGAAGGCCACGTCGGCGCCACCGTCCGGCTGGCCCCACCGGAGCCGCTCGACCCGCTCGCGCCGATGTACTGGATCCCGCCGCTGAGCGTCTCCACCCGCGCCGCCTGGACCGCGATGAACAACCACGGCGCCGCGAAGTACCGCCTCATGCGCGCCCTCCGCCGCCACCCCTGGCAGTCCTGGCCCGCCGGAGACGTCCCCAACGAACTAGGCCCGGCCGACCTCCCCGCCGCCACCACCCCCTAGCCGGGCCGCCGCGCGGCTCGTGAGTGGCAATGACCGCCAGGGCATCACTCGCCGCTCACAGGCCGCGCAGCGGCACCAGGTCGTCGGCGTGGACGAGTTCGCGGCGGTATTCGGGGGGTAGGTCGCGGGTGCGGCGGCCGATGAGGTTGGGGAGTTCGGTGGCGTCGAAGGCGACCACGCCCCTCGCCACCACCTGGCCGTGCGGGGCGACCAGGTCGACCACGTCACCGGCGACGAACTCGCCGGCCACCCCGTGCACCCCGGCGGCGAGCAGCGACCGGCGCCGGCGCAGCACCGCGTGCACCGCCCCCTCGTCCAGGTCCAACCGGCCGCGCACGTCGGCCGCGTGCCGCAGCCAGAACCGGCGGGCGGACAGCCGCTGGCCCTCGGCCCGGAACGCGGTCCCGACCTTGGGGCCGGCCGGCGAGGTGTCCAGCGCGGATGCGGCGTCCTCGGCGGCGGCCAGCAGCACGGGAATGCCCGCGCCGGCGGCCATGCTGGCCGCCTCGATCTTGGTCGCCATGCCGCCGGTGCCGAGGCCGGAGACCCCGGGCCGGGCCACGTCCAGGTCCAGGGCGGCCACGTCGTCCACGTCCGGCACCAGCACCGTGCCGGGCTGCCGGGGGTCGCCGTCGTAGAGGCCGTCCACATCGGACAGCAGCACCAATGCCTGCGCCCCGACCAGGTGCGCCACCAGCGCGGCCAGCCGGTCGTTGTCGCCCACCCGGATCTCGTCGGTGGCCACGGTGTCGTTCTCGTTCACCACCGGCAGCACGCCCAGGGAGAGCAGCCGGATCAGCGTGCGCTGCGCGTTGCGGTAGTGCGCGCGGCGGATCACGTCGTCGGCGGTGAGCAGGATCTGCCCGATGGTCAACCCGTGCCGGGCGAACGAGGCCGAGTAGGCGTGCGCCAGCTGCAACTGGCCGACGCTGGCCGCCGCCTGCTGGGTGGCCAGGTCCCGGGTGCGCTTGGCCAGCCCGAGCGGCGCCAGGCCGGCCGCGATCGCGCCGGAGGAGACCAGCACCACCTGCGCCCCGCCCGCCCGGCGCGCGGCCAGCGCGTCGACCAGCGCATCCAGCCGGACCGGGTCCAGGCCGCCGTCCAGGCTGGTCAGCGAGGACGATCCGACCTTCACCACGATCCGGGCAGCGGCCCCGATGGCCGGTCTAGCCGTCACCGCCGTCTTCTCCTTCGTCTTCCGGTTCCGCACCGCCATCCCGCCGGGCGGCCCGCGCCGACTTGCGCGCCGCCGCACCCACCCGGGTGGACCGGTCCAGCCGGGCGTCCGTGCCCCGGTTGCCCATGGCCGTGTACGCGCCGGCCGGCGTGGACGGCTCCCAGTCGAACGTTACGTCGCCGATGGTCACCGGCGCGCCGGGTGTGGCACCCGCCTCGGCCAGCGCGTCCTCCACGCCCAGCTTGGCCAGCCGGTCGGCCAGGAAGCCGACCGCCTCGTCGTTACTGAACTGGGTCTGCCGCACCCACCGCTCCGGCTTCTCCCCGCGCACCAGGAACGCGCCCTCCTCCTCCGGGTCGGGCGACACGGTGAACGGCACCTCGCCGACCGCCTCCGGGTGCAGCACCACCCGGGTCGGCTCCGGCGGCGGCAGCGCGGCGCGGTACTCGGCGACCCGCCGCGCCATCAGAAAGCTCAGCTCGCGCAGGCCGGCGCGGGTCGCGGTGGAGATCGCCAGCACCGGCCATCCGCGTTCGGCCAGTTCCGGGGTGACCAGCTCGGCCAGCTCGGCGGCCTCCGGCACGTCCACCTTGTTCAGCGCGACAATCCGGGGGCGGTTGCCGAGGTCGCCACCGAGGCCCGGGGTGTACCGCGCCAGCTCGGCCTCGAGCGCGTCGATGTCCGAGATCGGGTCGCGGCCGGGTTCCAGGGTGGCGCAGTCGACCACGTGGACCAGCACGGCGCACCGCTCGATGTGCCGGAGGAACTCCAGACCCAGACCCTTCCCGGAGGCGGCCCCCGGGATCAGCCCGGGCACGTCGGCCACGGTGAACGTCTGCTCCCCGGCACTGACCACGCCGAGCTGCGGCACCAGGGTGGTGAAGGGGTAGTCGGCGATCTTCGGCCGCGCCGAGGACAACGCCGCGACCAGCGAGGACTTCCCGGCGCTGGGGAAACCCACCAGGCCCACGTCGGCCAGCGAGCGCAGCTCCAGCACCAGCTCCCGCTCCTGGCCCGGCTCGCCGAGCAGCGCGAAACCGGGGGCCTTGCGCGCGGTGGAGGCCAGCGCGGCGTTGCCCAGCCCGCCCCGGCCGCCCTGCGCGGCCACGAACCGGGTGCCCGCGCCGACCAGGTCGGCCAGCTGCTCGCCGTCCTCGTCCAGCACCACGGTGCCGTCCGGCACCGCCATCACCAGGTCGCCGCCGATCGCGCCGTTGCGCAGGGCGCCCTGCCCCTGCTTGCCGTTGCCCGCCTTGGCCTGCCGCCGGTAGTGGAAGTCGAGCAGGGTGTGCACCCCCGGGTCGACCACGAAGATCACGTCACCGCCCCGGCCGCCGTTGCCCCCGTCGGGCCCGCCCAGCGGCTTGAACTTCTCCCGGTGCACGGAGGCGCAGCCGTTGCCCCCGTTACCGGCGACAACGGTCAACGAGGTCCGGTCCACGAACCTGGACATCTGAAAGCCTCCTGTACACGCAGAAAAGGCGGGCCGGTGGGAACCCGGACCCGCCCTTTCGAGCAGAACTGTCTGTGCGGGCCGTTACTCGGCGGCGGCCGGCACGATGTTCACGGTCTTGCGTCCACGCTTGCTGCCGAACTGGACGGCGCCGGCCACCAGCGCGAACAGCGTGTCGTCGCCACCGCGGCCCACGCCCTCGCCCGGGTGGAACTTGGTGCCGCGCTGCCGGATCAGGATCTCACCGGCGCTCACGTTCTGTCCGCCGAACCGCTTCACGCCCAGCCGCTGCGCGTTCGAGTCGCGGCCGTTGCGGGAGCTGGAGGCGCCCTTCTTGTGTGCCATGTCGTCGCCTCCTTACTTCGAGATTCCGGTGACCTCGACGCGGGTCAGCGGCTGGCGGTGTCCCTGCCGCTTGTGGTACCCGGTCTTGTTCTTGAACTTGTGGATCCGGATCTTCGGACCCTTGGTCTGCTCGACCACCTTGCCGGTGACCGAGAACTTGGCCAGCGCGGCGGCGTCGGTGGTCAGCGTGGCGCCACCCTCCGTCCCGTCCACGACCAGCACGGCCGGCAGGCTCACCTCGGCGCCGAGCTCGGCGTCGATCTTCTCGACGGTGAGCACCTCACCGACCACGGCCTTGTACTGCTTACCGCCGCTCTTGACGATCGCGTACATCGTTGACGCACGACTCCTAGACATTCGTGGGCTCAGGGTGACACGCCTGCGGGGCCGACCCCGGGCGGTCTGCCGCCAGTACCAGGGCACGCCCCGATACGGCTGTCAAGAACCCAGGGTACGGGCCGACATTCGGAAGGGTCAAACCGGGTCCCCGGCGGTTCCTCCGGCGGGCGGACCGGCCGGTCGGGAGGCCGACCGGCGACGCCGCCGAGCCGGCCGGGCCGGCGGCTCGGAACCGGCCGGGGCACCCACCGCGACCGGCTCCGCACCGTTGGTGCCGGAGGAGTGTCCCGGGACGACCGGATCGGTGGCCCCGAGATCGTGGGGCTCGGCGGCGGGCCCGCCCGGGCCGGCCGGTGCCAAGGCGCCCCCGGCGGCATCCTGGCCCGACGGGTGGGAGGCGACCGGAGCCGTGGAGTCCCCGCCGGCCGGCCGGGCCGGCGGTTCCGGAGCGGTGGTGTTGGCCGGCGACGAGGAAGCCGCGGCCGCCGGAGCCGGGGAGTCCACCGGGTGACCCGACACCGGCGAACCAGCGGCCGGCTCGGCGGCAACCGAGGAAGGTGCCGGCTCGGTGTCCGTCCGGGGCCGCGCCGGCGGGGCGGGCACCGGCTTGCCGTTGGCCGGGCCGTGCTCCGGGGTGGGTCCGTCGGCCGGCTCGGCCTTCGGAGTGGGCACGGCGGCCGGCTCGGACTTCGGAGTGGATACGGCGGCCGGCTCGGACTTCGGACTGGGTACGGCGGCCGGCTCGGACTTCGGTCCGCCCTGCCCGCCCGGGGCTCCCCGCCGGCGGCCGTTGCCGCCATCCGAGTCGCCGCCCCGGCGGGCGTTGCCGCCGTCCGGCTCGCCGCCCCGGCCGCGCCGCCGCCCGCCGGAGGAGGACCCGCCGTGCTGACCCTGTTCCGGCCGGTGCTCGACCGGGTCGGAGGAGACCACGACGCCCCGGCCCCGGCAGTGCTCACACGGCGTGGAGAACGCCTCGAGCAGCCCGACGCCGACCCGCTTGCGGGTCATCTGCACCAGGCCCAGCGAGGTGACCTCGGCCACCTGGTGGCGGGTGCGGTCCCGGCCGAGGCACTCGGTCAGCCGGCGCAGCACCAGGTCCCGGTTGGACTCCAGCACCATGTCGATGAAGTCGATCACGATGATGCCGCCGATGTCCCGCAGCCGCAGCTGCCGGACGATCTCCTCGGCGGCCTCCAGGTTGTTCCGGGTGACCGTCTCCTCCAGGTTGCCCCCGGAGCCGGTGAACTTGCCGGTGTTCACGTCGATGACCGTCATCGCCTCGGTGCGGTCGATCACCAGCGTGCCGCCCGACGGCAGCCAGACCTTGCGGTCCAGCGCCTTGGTCAGCTGCTCGTCGATGCGGAAGTCGGAGAACACGTCGGTCCGGCCCACGTGCCGGCTCAGCCGTTCCACCAGCTCGGGCGCCACGTGTCCGATGTAGGCGTGCAGGGTGTCCCAGGCGTCGTCGCCCTCGACCACCAGCTTGCTGAAGTCCTCGTTGAACTGGTCCCGGACGACCTTGATCATCAGGTCCGGTTCCTCGTAGAGCAGCTCGGGCGCCTTGGACCGGCCCTTGCCCGAGCCGGTGGCCGAAC
Organism: Actinospineispora eucalypti; assembly: GCF_039543365.1. Taxonomy (NCBI): domain Bacteria; kingdom Bacillati; phylum Actinomycetota; class Actinomycetes; order Pseudonocardiales; family Pseudonocardiaceae; genus Actinospineispora; species Actinospineispora eucalypti. The sequence goes on along the minus strand of NZ_BAABJP010000007.1, from coordinate 573,102 downwards.
CGGCCTTCTCCTTCACCACGTCCCACTGGGCCTGCAGCCGGCGCACGTCCCGCTCCAGCGCCTCCTGGCTGACCCCCTCCGAGGCGGTGCGGATAATCACGCCGGCGTCCTCGGGGAGGATCTCCTTGAGCAGGTCCTTCAGCCGGCGCCGCTCCACGTCGGGGAGCTTGCGGCTGATCCCGTGGGTGCCGCCGGACGGCACGTACACCAGGAACCGGCCAGGCAGGCTGATCTGCGTGGTGAGCCGTGCGCCCTTGTGGCCGATCGGGTCCTTGGTGACCTGCACCAGCACGTTGTCCCCGCTGGACAGCGCCTGCTCGATGCGCCGCGCCTTGCCGGCCAGCCCGGCCGCGTCCCAGTCCACCTCGCCGGCGTAGAGCACCGCGTTGCGGCCCCGGCCGATGTCCACGAACGCCGCCTCCATGCTGGGCAGCACGTTCTGCACCCGGCCCAGGTAGACGTTGCCCACCAGGGAGGTCCCGCCGGAGCTGGTGACGAAGTGCTCGCACAGCACGCCGTCCTCGAGCACGCCGATCTCCGAACGCTCGCCGCGCTGGCGCACCACCATCGTGCGCTCCACCGACTCGCGGCGGGCCAGGAACTCGGCCTCGCTGAGCACCGGCGCGCGCCGGCGACCGGCATCCCGGCCGTCCCGGCGGCGCTGCCGCTTGGCCTCCAGCCGGGTGGACCCCCGGACGCCCTGGATGCCGCTGTTGCCGCCGTCGTCGCCGCTGTCCGGCTTCGCCCGCGACTCGCGGATCTTGGTGACCGTGTTCGGCGGGTCGTCGGAACCGGAGTCGTCCGAGTCGCCGTCCTTGCGCCGGCGCCGGCGCCTGCGCCGCCGCGAGCCGCCGCCCGAGGACCCGGCGTCCTCGGCGTCCTCGGAGTCGCCGTCCTCGTCGTCGTCGCTCTCGGCGGCCTCGGGCGCCTTCTTGCCCGAACCCTTGCCGGAGTCCTTGCCCGCGTCCCGGCCCGAGTCCTTGCCGGCCGGCTTGCCGTCCTCGTCGTCGGTGTCGGCGTCGCCGTTCTCCGCCGTCTCGTCGTCGGTGCCGCGGCCCCGGCCCCGGCCGCGCCGGCCCCGGCGGCGGCGGCGCTTGGTGTCGCCGCCCTCCTCGGTGGCGTCCGCGTCGGTGTCCGGCTCGTCGTCGTCCTCGGCCTCGTCCTCCGCGTCCGGCCGGGCGGGCTTGGCCGGTGCCTGCGGGGCCGGCCGGCTGGGTGCGGCACCCGGGGGCAGGAACATCGGGGCGGCGAACAGCGGCAGCGCGCCGCCGGCCTCCGGCTGGAGCTCGTCGCCGGCTTCCGTCTCAGCCTTCTCAGGCTTCTCCGGCTCGGTGTCGGGCTTCGCCTCGGTCTCGACGGAGAGCGCCTCGATGACCCGCTGAGCGGTGGGCCGATCCACGCTGGACTGCGCTCCCCGGGCCGGGGAGCCGAGCTCGGCGAGGGTGTCCAGCACCCGCCGGCTGGTCGTGGCGACCAGCTTGGCGAGGGCGTGCACCCGGACCTTCTCGGTCAGTTCGGGTGTTTCGGATAGGTTGCTGAGCCCGCCGGATCGACCGGCGGGCACGTCGCTTTCGGACATGCAGCTCCTTCGCCCCCGGGCGCCCTCTCTCGAAGGCGGCCGCTCAGGGGCCTAGCTTTGTCTGCCTCCCCCGACGCCCGGAGGGACAGCAATCCTGTGTCATGCGTCGAACGGGTCGGTCAGGCATCCGCGATCGTCGAGCAGACCCTGAGCCAGCCGGGTTGCCATCACTGGCACCGGCGGCCGCAGATCCGCGACGACCCGAAGTGCGCCCAACACGTCGTCGGGCCGCACAGCAGGTGTGGTCTGCCGCACGACCGTCGTCATTATCGCACAGCCCTTCCGGCTCGCACGTTCTGTCCGTTCATCTGGGTGATCTGGTCCTGTTAACCCTGCGCTGACCACCGCCGCGCGCGCGTCCACCGGCCTCGGCCCGTTCTTGGTGACCCGCTGCACCACCACCTCGCCGGCGGCCAGAAACACGTCCAGCGCGGAAGCCAGGTCCGCCGGCGCCACCTCGGGCAGCTCGATCCGCCACCGGCTGGCGTCGATCAGGTCGGCCAGCGCCGGGGTGCCCGGCTCGGCGGTCACCGAGGCGAGCACGTCCAGGCCGTCCGGCAGGGCCGCGTCCAGCGCGCCGGCCAGCGCCGCCGGGTCCACCGGCGCGGTGAGGCCGATCTCCACGTACTCGGCCTCGCTGGCCGTCCCGGTCGGCGCGGCGCCCACCCAGGACAGCCTGGGGTGCGGGTTGAACCCGTGGGAGTGCGCCACCGGGACCCCGGCCCGGCGCACCGCGCGCTCGAACGCCCTGGCCACGTCCCGGTGCGAGGCGAACCGGAGCCGCCCGCGTTTGGCGAACCGCAGCCGCACCCGGCACACCGTCGGCGGCGCCGGGTTGGCCGCCGCCCCCTTGCGCGTGCTCATCGCGGCGCCCATCAACCCTCGCTCGGCAACATCATCAACATTCCCTCTCCGGCGGGCACGAACCCGTGCCGCAGGTAGAACGGGGCACCCCTGGGCGCCGGCCGCAACACCAGCCGCTGGTAGCGGCGGACCCGCGCGTGCTCCACGGCGGCGTTGAGCAGCGCGGAGGCCACGCCGCGGTCCACGAACGAGGACATCACGAACGCGTTGCCCACATAACCCCACCGACCCGGGCGCGCGCCCGGGCGGGGCATGTTGCCCACCTCGACCACGTTCAGCGAGCCGACCACGGTGTAGCCGACCCGGTCGTCGCCGGCCTCGGCCAGCCAGAAGGTGCGCCGGGGCAGCTCCGTGCGCCACCACGCGGCGAACGCCTCGTCGAAGCCGTCGCCGGCCTCCCCCGGCTCGGGCGCCGGGATGCCGGTGCGCTCGGCGGTCCACTCCCGGCGCAGCCGGGCCAGCGCGGGCAGATCACGGTCGTCCGCGACCCGCACGGTGACCGGCGGACGCGGATCAGCCACCGCGGCTGTCAACCACGGTAAGTGGGATGAGTGTCGTGCCGGAGGGGCCGACCTGGATGTCCGAGCCGGTGGACGGGCAGACGCCACAGTCGAAACACGGCGTCCACCGGCAGTCGTCCTGCTCGCGCGAGTCCAGCGCGTCCTGCCAGTCGTCCCACAGCCAGTCCGGGTCCAGCCCGGAGTCCAGGTGCTCCCAGGGCAGCACCTCGTCCCGGAACCGCTCCCGGGTGGTGTACCAGGCCATGCTCACGCCCAGCGGCTCCAGCTCGGCCGACGCCGCGTCCACCCAGCGCTGGTAGGAGAAGTGCTCCCGCCAGCCGTCGAACCGGCCGCCGTCCCGCCACACCCGCTCGATCACCCGGCCGACCCGCCGGTCGCCCCGGGAGAGCAGGCCTTCCACCAGCGACGGCTCGCCGTCGTGGTAGCGCATGCCCACGTTGCGGCCGATCCGGCGGTCGGCGTTGATCGCCGCGCGCAGCTTGCGCAGCCGGTCGTCGACGGTCTCGGGGTCGCACTGCGCGGCCCACTGGAACGGGGTGTGCGGCTTCGGCACGAAGCCGCCGATGGAGATCGTGCAGCGCACGTCGTTGCGCCCGCTGGCCTCCCGGCCGGCCTTGATCACCCGGTGGGCCATGCCGGCGATCTCCAGCACGTCCTCGTCGGTCTCCGTGGGCAGGCCGCACATGAAGTAGAGCTTCACCTGCCGCCAGCCCTGCGCGAACGCCGCGCTGACCGTGCGGATCAGGTCCTCCTCGGAGACCATCTTGTTGATCACCCGGCGGATCCGCTCGGAGCCGCCCTCCGGGGCGAAGGTGAGCCCGGAGCGGCGGCCGTTGCGGGACAGCTCGTTGGCCAGGTCGATGTTGAACGCGTCCACCCGGGTGGACGGCAGGCTCATCGTGGTGTTGGTGCCCTCGTAGCGGTCGGCGAGGCCCTTGGTGATGTCGGCGATCTCGCTGTGGTCGGCGCTGGACAGCGAGAGCAGCCCGACCTCGGTGAACCCGCTCGCCTTGAGCCCCCGGTCCACCATCTCCCCGATGCCGGCCAGCGACCGCTCGCGCACCGGGCGGGTGATCATCCCGGCCTGGCAGAACCGGCAGCCCCGGGTGCAGCCGCGGAAGATCTCCACGCTCATCCGCTCGTGCACGGTCTCGGCCAGCGGCACCAGCGGCTGCTTCGGGTACGGCCACTCATCCAGGTCGCTGGTGGTCCGCTTGAGCACCCGCTTGGGCGCGCGCGGGTCGTTCGGGGCGACCCGGTCGATGCCGCCGTCCGGGCGGTAGGTGACGTCGTAGAGGCTGGGAACGTAGACGCCGTCCGTCTCGGCCAGCCGGCGCAGCACCTCGGCCCGGCCGATTTGGCTCTGCGTGGAGATACGCAACACGGCGCTGATGTCCAGCACGGCCTCCTCGCCGTCACCCAGCACCACCGCGTCCACGAAGTCGGCGATCGGCTCCGGGTTGAACGCGGCGTGCCCGCCGGCGACCACCAGCGGGTGCTCGTCACCCCGGTCGGCGGCGTGCAGCGGGATGCCGGCCAGGTCCAGCGCGGTGAGCAGGTTGGTGTAGCCCAGCTCGGTGGAGAAGCTCACGCCGATCACGTCGAACGCGCCGAGCGGCCGGTGCGCGTCCACGGTGAAGTGCGGCACGCCGTGTTCGCGCATCAGCGCCTCGAGGTCCGGCCACACCGCGTAGGTCCGCTCGGCCAGCACGTCGGGCTGTTCGTTGAGCAGCTCGTAAAGGATCATGACGCCCTGGTTGGGCAGGCCGACCTCGTAGGCGTCCGGGTACATCAGGGCCCAGCGCACCCGCGCGGCGTCCCAGTCCTTCACCGTGCTGTTCAGCTCACCGCCGATGTACTGCACGGGTTTGGCCACCCTGGGCAGCAGTCGCTCCAGTGCCGGGAAGACCGATTCCACGCTCACGTCTAGCCAGGGTAGTGCCAGGTAGCCGGCCGGCCGGCAGTGCGTCACATCGGTGGGCCAGGATGGCCCACGTGACCCTGGTGATCGACGCCGCGAACGTGGTCGGCTCCCGCCCGGACGGCTGGTGGCGGGACCGCCCCGGCGCGGCCGCCCGGCTGTTGTCCCAGGTCGCTACCGCGCTGCGGGCCGGCGCACTGGACGCCCCGGTCGTCGTGGTGCTCGAGGGCGCGGCCCGCGCGGGCGCCCCGGCGGGCCCGGGCGAGGTCGCCGGCCTGACCGTGACCCATGCCGAACGGGACGGCGACTCGGCGATCCTGAGCGAGGCGGAGGCGCTGGTCCGGGCCGGAACCGGCGCCGAGGTGGTCACCGCCGACCGGGGCCTGCGGGAGCGGGTCACCCTGGCCGGCGCGACCGTGCTGCCCCCTCGCTGGCTCCTGGACCGCCTCTGAGCGACGCCACACATCCACCCAGGCCCACCTCAATGTCGATCTCCAGTGGGCCGGGTGGCGGTTCAAGGGCGGCTGGCCGGCACGGCGGTCGGGCTTCAGGAGAGGCCGAACTCGCGCAGGGCGTCCGGCAGACTTTTCTGGTTGTGCGCCTCCACCAGCGCTCCCGCCAGCTCACGCAGCTTGGTGTTGCGCCGCTGGGAGGCGATGCGCAGCTCGTCGAACGCGGCCTTGGCGTTCAGCGACCGGTGCCGCATGAGCAGGCCCTGGGCCTGGCCGATGGTGGACCGGGTGACCAGTGCGCCGCGCAGGTGCCGGACCATCGACTGGCTGTCGTTGTACAGGCTGACGTTGTCGAACATCACGCCCGCGTGCAGCACGAACACCATGACCAGGTCGTACGAGGTGTCCACGAACTGCCGGGGCTCCCGGGAGAGCAGGGTCAGCGCGGCCGCCGGCTCGGTCGCCGCGGCCAGCGGCAGGGACAGCGCGCTGAGGTAGCCCGCGCGAGTCGCCGCCGCGATGAACTCCGGCCAGCGGTCGTCCACCCGCGTGTCGTCCAGCCGGCGCGGCTCCCGGTACTGCAGCACGTCGTCGATCGGGCTGGGCAGGGACTTCGGCTCCCCCCAGTCCTCGGGGATGTCCGGACCGGTCACGCTGGCCACCGTCTCGATGCCGTCCTCACCGGTCACGGTGATCATCGCGTGGTCACAGCCGGGCACCGTGCGGGCCACCCGCTCCACGTACCGGCGCAGCGCACCCTCCAGGTCGTCACCCTCCACCAGGCGGGTGATCTCGACCAGCTCCTGACTCAGCGTGAGCAGATCCTCGGGCACCGACGCACTCCTCACCAGCGGTGCGTCGGAGGCGCATCGCTATGAAACGAGATGTCTACCAGAGAGTGACGTTATAGCAGCTACCATTCAGTTTGCCCGGTTATGCAGCCAGCTGCGGCAAGCCCACTCGTGATGTCGGGTTCCGGTCCCGCTGGTACTCACAGGGCGGAGCCTGACCCGGCGCCACTTCGGCCTTCGCTGATTCGAGGCGCACGGATGACCACAGGCGTATACCGCAACCCCGACGTCGTCGCTCGCGACCGGCGATATCACGACTCACTCGCGCTGTACCTGGACGCGGTCCGCCGCGAGCTCACCCGTCGGCACGTGCTGGTGCGCGATGCCCATGTGCACGCGCCGGAACCGGGCGAGGCGCTGCGCGCGACCCTCGCCTACGGCCTGCCGGACTGGCCGACCACCGTGCGCGCCGGCTGGCACGAGGAGCTGGGCTGGTGGGCCGAGCAGGGCCACCGTCACGAGCGCCGCTACCTGACCGGCAACCTGGTCCCGCCCACCTCGGCGGTCGCCGACTTCCTCACCCTCGGTGGGCAACCCGGCTCACTGGACCCCAAGGTCCACCGGTACCGGCTGCTCGGCGACGAGCCCGAGCTGATCGCCCGGTTGGACCGGCTGGCCGGTGCCGACCGTGGCTGAACCGGTCGCCGAGGAGACGCCGGCCGCCGGGCCGCTCTGTGTCAGCGTGCGGCATGCGGGCGGCGCGGTCGTGGTCGCCGTGGCCGGCGAGCTGGACATGCTCGGCTCGGGCGACTTCTGGTCGGCCGCCGAGGCGGCGGTGACCACGGCGGCCGGCGGCACCCTGGTGATCGACCTGACCCAGGTGGTGTTCCTCGACTCGCACGGGCTGGGCGCGCTGCACCGGGTGGCCGAGGCGGTCCGCCCGCACGGCGCCGCGCTGCGGGTGGTGGTGGGCCGGGACCGGCCCGCGCGACGCCCCATCGAGCTGACCGGGCTGCACCAGGTGCTGTCGCTGTGCGATTCGCTGGAGGAGGCGCTGGCCAGCCTCAGCGGGCCGTGACCGCGTCCACCGCTTCCGCCACCGGGGTGTCCCCGCCCAGCAGCACCAGCACCAGGCCGGCCGTGGCGGGACCCGGCCGGGCCAGCAGCTCGGCCAGCACCTCGGCGACGTCGTCCCTGGTCACGTCGCCCCGTCCCAGCGGGGGCGGGGCGAGCCGCACACTGCCGGTGCCGGGGTCGTCGGTGAGCGAACCCGGGCGGACCACGGTCAGCTCCAGCGGACGTGTGGCCACCTCCTCCTCGGCGGCCTTCTTCGCCCGCAGGTAGGCGGCGAACACCTCGCCGCGCCCGGGCAGCGGGTCGTCGTCCACCCCGATCGAGGAGACCAACAGGTAGCGCGGCACCTCGGCGGCCACGGCGGCATCGGCCAGCAGCACGGCGGCCGCGCGGTCCACGGTGTCCTTGCGCGCGGCCCCGCTACCTGGCCCCGCACCGGCGGCGAAGACCACCGCGTCGGCCTCGTAGAGCCGCTCGGCGAGCTGCGCCGCCGTCACCACCTCCAGATCCACGACCTCGGCCTCCGCGCCGGTCGCCCGCACGTCATCGACGTGGTCCGGGTTGCGCACCAACCCGACCACCCGGTCCCCGCGCGCGGCGAGCAACCGCTCCAGCCGCAACGCGATCTGCCCGTGCCCACCGGCGATCACCACCCGCATACCCCGGACGGTAGTGGAGATATCGGGCAGGCGCTGGCGGTGTACCGTATGTGTATGGGCCGCACAAACATCGATATCGATGACGAGCTAATCGACGCGGCGATGAAAAAGTACGGGCTGAAGACCAAGAAAGAAGCGGTCGAACTGGCTCTCCGCCAACTGGTCGGCCCTCGCCTGTCCCCCGAGTTCTTCGAGAGCTTGCAGGGCATCGGCTGGGAAGGTGACCTCGACGCGATGCGCAATGCCGACAAGCCGATCGAGTGGTAGATCGGCCGTCGGGATGTTCCTGATCGACAGCTCCGCGTGGATCGAGTTGCTGCGCAACACCGGATCCCGCACCCACCTCGAACTGTTGAGGTTGACGCGGGAGCATCCCAGTGAGCTGGCCATCACCGAGCCGGTCATCTTGGAGTTGCTGGCCGGGCCCACCAACCATGTCAAGCTGGCCAAAGTAGAGAAGTTGGTCGCCGGGCTCCGCCTCCTGCCGGTCGACGCGGAGATCGACTACCGCGCCGGCGCCGCTGCCGCTAGGGCCGCTCGGCAAGTCGGCAAACCGGTGCGTTCGAACCTGGACTGCCTCATCGCGGCGGTCGCGGTGCGCACCGGGGCGTCGTTGGTGCACCAGGACAGAGATTTCACCTTGCTCGCCGAGGTGCTCCCCGATCTTCGGCTGCACTCAGGACGCTAGCGCAGGAGCAGTTTGTCCAGGCGGCGGGCGGCCACCACGACACCGATCGCGGCCATCACCAGGAAGTAGGCTAGGTGGCCGAGGACGCCGGTGGAGACGATGCCCGTGGTCAGCGCCCGCATCAGCTCCACCGCGTGGTATAGCGGCAGGCACTGCACCACCAGCCGCAGCGCGGGCGGGTAGACCGACAGCGGGAAGAACGTGGTGGTGAACAGGAACATCGGCATGATGGCCAGCTGGATCAGGTCGAAGTCCTGCCAGGACCGCATGAACGACGAGGCGGCCATGCCCACCGCCGCGAACGCGAACGCGACCAGCAGCGCGGCGGGCAGGGCGAGCAGCGCCCACGGCGAGGCGAGCAGGCCGAACCCGGCCAGCACGGTGAGGAAGCCCAGCGAGTACAGGCCACCGCGCAGCAGTGCCCAGGCGATCTCGCCGAGCGCCACGTCCACCGGCCCCAGCGGAGTGGCCAGCATCGCGTCGTACAGCTTGGCGTAGCGGAGCTTGAAGAACACGGCGAACGTGGCGTCGAAAACCGCGCCGTTCATCGCCGAGGCGGCCAACAGCCCGGGGGCGATGAACGCGGAGTAGCTGATCGGCGAGCCGTCCGGCGCCGGCAGCGTGCCGACCAGGGAACCCAGACCCTGGCCGAGGGCGAGCAGATAGAAGACCGGCTCGAAGAAGCCGGAGACGAACGTCAGCCAGGCCCGCCGGTAGGCCGTGGCGGAGCGCACCACCAGCATCCGCGCCCGCCCGGCGTAGCCGCCCACCGGCAGGATGCGCAGCAGCGGCGCGGAGCCCACCGCCCGGCTCACCGGTACAACCTCACGGTGAACCGCCAGCGGATCAGCCAGACCCCCAGCGCGAGCAGCGCCAGCAGGTAGCCGAGGTGGCCCAGCATCGGCCACAGCCGCAGGCCGCCGAGGGCGAACCCCCGGGCCAGCTCGGTGCCGTGCCACAGCGGCGTCACCCAGGCCACCGGCCGCAGCCAGGCGGGCAGCTGGGCGACCGGGAAGAACGTGCCGGCGAACAGCGTCATCGGGATGAGGACGAACCGGAAGTAGCTGGCGAACGCGGCGCCCTCGTCCTTCATGCTGGCGGAGAACGCGATGGTCAGCGCGGAGAACGCGGTGCCGCACAGGGTGGCGGCGAGCAGCGAGAGCAGAATGCCGAACCCGGTCACCCCGCCGACCGCCGCGATGAGCAGCAGGTAGGCCGCGCCCGAAGTGATCATGCGCAGCGAAACCCAGGTGAGCTGGCCGATCGCCACCTGTGCCGGAGTGAACGGCGCGGCGACCATCCCCCAGTACAGCTGCTGCCACTTGAACCCGGAGAGCACCGGGTAGGTGGACTCGAACGCGGCCGTCTGCACCGCCGACATGGCCAGCAGCCCCGGCGCCAGGTACACCAGGTACGGCACGCCGCCGACGGCGGCCGAACCACCGGGAGCGGCCCGGTCCACCAGGGTGCCGAAACCGACCCCGAAGGCGAGCAGGAACAGCACCGGCTGGAACACGCTGGACACCACGGTGGCCCGCCAGCCCTTGCGGTACCAGATGACGAAGTGCTCCAGGATCACCAGCACCGCGCGCCAGCCGGGCAGCACCCGGCCGATGGACCTGGGCGTATCCACGCTCATCACTCCACCAACGTCCGCCCGGTGAGCCGGAGGAACACGTCCTCCAGCGAGGACCGGCGGACCAGGCTGGCCTGCGGCCGCACCCCCGCCCGGTGCACCGCGCCCAGCGCGGCCTCGCCGTCCGCCGCGTACAGCAGCAGCCGGTCGGGCAGCTCTTCCACCCGCTCGGCCACCCCGTCCAGCTCCGCCGCGCCGGGCCTCGGGGCGCCGGGCGCGAACCGCAGCTCCACCACCTCGCGGGTGGAGTAGCGGGCGATCAGGTCGGCCGGGGCGCCCTCGGCCACGATCAGCCCGCCGTCCATCACCACCAACCGGTCGCACAGCTGCTCGGCCTCGTCCATGTAGTGCGTGGTGATCAGCTGGGTCACCCCGCGCTGCTTCAGCCGGTACAGCCGGTCCCAGAGCAGGTGCCGGGCCTGCGGGTCCAGCCCGGTGGTCGGCTCGTCCAGCAGCAACAGCTCGGGCTCGTTCACCAGCGAGCGGGCGATGGTCAGCCGGCGCTTCATGCCGCCGGACAGCGGTTCGACCGGCGAGTTCGCCCGGTCGGTGAGCTGGGCGAACTCCAGCAGCTCGGCCGCCTTCTCCCGCGCGCGAACCCGCGGGATGCCGAAGTAGCGCGCGTAGATCTCCAGGTTCTGCCGCACGCTCAGCTCGGCATCCAGGTTGTCCAGCTGCGGGACCACCCCGATGCGCGCGCGGATGGCCGGGCCGTCCACGTCGGGATCCAGGCCGAGCACCTGCAGCGTGCCGGCGCTGCGCGGCGAGACGCAGGCGATCATCCGCATCGCGGAGGACTTGCCGGCCCCGTTCGGGCCGAGGAAACCGAACACCTCGCCCCGGGACACGTCCAGGTCGATCCCCCGCACGGCCTCCACCGCGCCGAAGTGTTTGGTCAGGCCCCGCGCTTGCACCAGTCCATCGGACACCGCGCGACGGTATCCGCGAGGCCCGACAATTCTCCACCTAGTTGCGGCCCGAGCCACTGATAGGTTATATCCGATACCCGACCGTGCTCATCGATGAATGCGGCCAAGGGAGGACCATGACGCGTTGGCTGGCCCCGGCCGATGCACTGCTCGAGGTCGACCGGGTATACGCCCTGGCCCGCGCCGACCTGCTGGACGGCTCGGCCCGCCCGGGGACCGAGCTGACCATCGCCGGCCTCGGCGAGCGCCACCGGGCCGCCCGGGAGATCGCCGACGCGGTACTGCGCCCGCACCCATCGCCGAGACCGTGGAACGGGCCCAGCTCATCCTGTCCGGGGCCAACGTCTCGACCGACTGGCCGGCCCGGGCGGTCCGGATGGCCTGGCGCCCGATGCGCCGCTACGTGCACATCGCCACGCGGGCGCTGATGGACACAGAGGAGCTGCCGAAGGCCCGGCACGCCTCGGTGCGCCTGCTCTCCGAGTACCGCACCCGGTCCCCGCGCCGGGTGCGGGCGGCCCAGCTGCGCGAGCTGCACGACGTGGAACGCGTGCTCGACCTGGGCCTGGGCGACCTGCTCTCCTCCCCGCTGAACAGCGCCTGAGCCGGGCGGCTCTATGCTCGCCGGATGGCTCCCCGTTCCCCGTGGCGCCGGGCGCTCGCCGTGGCCGCCCTCGTCCTGCTCGGTGTGACCGGCTGCGCGTCCGGACCGACCGGACCGGCCCCGGAACCGCTGCCGGCCGCGCCCGACCTGCTCTCCCGCTCGGCCCAGACCATGGCCACCGTGCGCAGCGCCGCCGTCGACGTGCGGGTGGACCCGGCGCTGACCAGCGTGTTGGTCCGGTCGGCGGACGGCAAGCTCACCTCGACCGGCGAGGCCACCGGCACCGCCGTGCTCAGCTTCGGCGGCTCCCCCGTGGAGTACAACTTCGCGGTGACCAGGGGCAGCCTCTACCTCAAGGGGCCGACCGGACCGGCGCAGCGGCTGCCGATGGCACTGGCCGCCGGCATCTACGACCCCACCGCCGTGCTGGACCCGCGGCGGGGCATCGCCGCGCTGCTGCGCGCCGCCGGGACTCCGCCGCCGGGCGCCCCCGCCCCGACCACCGAGGCCCGCGAGGACGTCAACGGGGCCCCGGCCTACCGCGTGCGCACCACCGTCGACCCGAGCGCGGTGTCCGCCGTGGTGCCCGGGGTGCACGCGACCAACCTGCTGGTGTGGGTGGACAAGGCCACCTCCCGGCTGGTCAAGGCCCAGCTGGACGTGCCGGTGGACGCCACCCGGCAGGGCGGGCCGACCGCCCCGGCCACCGTGACGTTCGCCGACTTCGACGCGCCGGTGACCGTCACCCCGCCGTCCTGAACACGGTGACGCCCCCGGCCCGCACCGCCCGGGTCGGCGCCGCGCTCGGGGTCGGCGGGGCGGCGGTGCTGCTCGCCGCGCTGGACGGCTACGTGGTCGTCACGGTGCTCATCGACATCGTGCGCGAGCTGGCCATCCCGTTGAACCGGCTGGAGCGGGCCACCCCGCTGATCACCGGGTACCTGCTCGGCTACGTGGCGGCCATGCCGCTGCTCGGCCAGCTGTCCGACCGGTTCGGCCGGCGCGTGGTGATCCAGCTCTGCCTGCTCGGCTTCGCCGTGGGTTCGGCGGTCACCGCCGCCGGGGCGACCCTCGAGGTGATCGTGGCCGGCCGGGCGGTGCAGGGCATCTGCGGCGGCGCGCTACTGCCGGTCACCATGGCGCTGGCCGGAGACCTGGTCGCCGAGCGCCGCCGGGCCGGCGCGCTGGGCCTGGTCAGCGCGGCCGAGCAGCTGGGCAGCGTGCTCGGCCCGCTGTACGGGGCCGGGCTGGCCGCGCTGCTCGGCAGCTGGCGCGGGCTGTTCTGGGTGAACCTGCCGCTGGCCGCCGCCGCACTGCTCGCCGTCCACTTCGCGGTGCCCGCGCGTGACCCCGGAGCGACCGAACGACCCCGGGTGGACCTGGTTGGCGGCGCGCTGCTGGCGCTGGCGCTGGCGCTTGGGGTGGTCGGCCTGTACAACCCGGACCCCCGCCACTCGGTGCTGCCGCCGTGGGGACCGGGCACGCTGGCCGCCTCGGCGGTGGCGCTGCTCGCCTTCGCCGGCTGGGAGGCCCGCGCCCGCACCCGGCTGCTGGACCCGCGCGGGGTGCACGCCCGGCCGGTGCTGGCCGGGCTGGTGACCAGTGCGGTGGTCGGCGCCGCGCTGATGGTGACCCTGGTCGACGTCCAGCTCTTCGCCGAGACGGTGCTGCGGCTGGACGCGGTGGGCGGCGCGTTGGTGCTGGTGCGGTTCCTGGTGGCGCTGCCGGTCGGCGCGCTGCTCGGCGGGTTCCTGGCCCCCCGGGTGGGCGGCCCCGGCGTCGCCGCGGCCGGGTTGTTGCTGGCGGCGGGCGGGTTCGCCCTGATGTCCCGTTGGCCGGCCGGGCTGCTCACCGCCCGGCATCCGTTCGGACTGCCGATGGCGGACACCGACCTGGCGTTGACCGGGCTCGGCCTGGGGCTGGTAGTCGCCCCGGTGGCGGCCGCGGTCCTGCGCGCGGTCCCGGCCGACCGGCACGGGGTGGCCTCGGCGGCCACCGTGGTGGCCCGCACCGCCGGGATGCTGATCGGGGTGGCCGCGCTGTCCGCGTGGGGCCTGCACCGGTTCACCGAGCTCACCGCCTCGCTGGCCACCCCCCTGCCGTTCGGCGTGGACCCGGTCCGGTACGCGGCCCAGCTGGCCGCCTATCGCCGCGCCGTGGATGCCGCACTGCTGACCCAGTACCAGGAGATCTTCGGGCTGGCCGCCGTGGTGTGTGTCTGCGGGGCGGCGGCGGCTTTGTTCCTGGGTGGGCGTCGGGTCTCGGTGCCGGTTTGAAGAGAGCTTGGACGGCGAGAGTGGGGCGGTCTGCCGCGGCTCGGCGCGGCCCGTTGCGTTCGGGCACGGTTGGCCCGCTTCACTACGGTGAGTGACCGCTTTCGGCGGGGTTCTGCCGCCTCGTTCGTCGAGATCTACCTGAGCAGGCTTTGATCATGGTCGGAAGACCTCCCAGGTAGATCTCGACGAATCACGCCCCGCCGCCCACTCACCACGACTACAGCGCGTAACCCGAGGCCGAACCGGCACCGAGCAGCTACGCAACGGGCCGCGCCGAGCCGCACCACCCACCCGACTCTCGCCGTCCAAGCCTCTTTAAAACCCGCACCGCACTAAAGTCGCGGCCATGTGTGACGCCTCAACCGCCGCCCCCGGAGACGTCCTGGCCGCCGCCCCGAGAACAGCCCCGGGCGAGGCCGTCGACCCGATCGCGCTGGAACCGGTGGACGAGGTCCGCATCACCACCCTCGTGGACAACGTCTTCGACGCCCTGCTGACCGGCGATGACCACGTCAAACGGGTCAGCTTCGGCGCCGGCGCGGGCGTAAGAGCTCCGCAGTTCGAGGGCGGCACGACGAATGTCGGGCTGGTGGCGGAGCACGGGTTCGCCGCGCTGGTCACGGTGCGCCGGGGCGACCGGGAGACCAGCCTGCTGTTCGACACCGGGCTCTCCCCGGATGCCATGGTGAACAACGCCGACCGGCTGGGCGCCGATCTTTCCGGCATCCAGGCGGTGGTGCTCAGCCACGGCCACTTCGACCACGCGGGCGGGCTGGCCGGGCTGGCCGGCCGCCGCACCGGGCTGGCGGCGATGCCGATGGTGGTGCACCCGTACCTGTGGACCCGCCGCCGGCTGGCCGTCCCGGGCGGCGACCCGGCCGAGCTGCCCACCCTGAGCAAGCGGGCACTGGAGACCGAGGGCTTCCAGGTGATCGAACGCCGGCAGCCGTCGCTGCTGCTCGACAACGCGGTACTGATCACCGGCGAGGTGGACCGCACCACCGACTTCGAGCACGGCATGCCCCCGCCGCACCAGGCCTGGGACGGCGCGCAGTGGCGGCACGACCCGCTGGTGATCGACGACCAGGCGCTGGTGGTGCACGTGCGGGACCGGGGCCTGGTGGTGCTCACCGGCTGCGGCCACGCCGGCGCGGTGAACATCGTCCGCCACGCCCAGCGGCTGACCGGGGTGCCCACGCTGCACGCGCTGCTCGGCGGGCTGCACCTGGGCGGCCCCGCGTTCGAACCGATCATCGGCCCCACCGTCACCGCGCTCACCGAGATGGCCCCGGCACTGGTCGTGCCGGGGCACTGCACGGGCTGGCGGGCCCAGCACGCGCTGGCCGCCACGCTGCCCGACGCCTGGGTGCAGGGCAGCAGCGGTACGACCTACCTCCTCACTACTTGAGGTGATCGACCAGCCGGCCCTCGTTGCCGAACAGCTCGGCCTTCCACCGCTCCAGCAGCTCACTGGCGTCGAAGTCGTCCGGGTGGAAGCCGCGCCGGTTGTACGCGTTCAGGTGCCGCACCACGTCCCTGGTGATGAACGGTGAGGTGCGCAGGAGGCCGAACGCCTGCACCAGCCGCAGCGGGTTGTAGATGGCCCGGTCGCGCAGCAGGGACATGATCGAGAGCAGCGCGACGAACGGCACGAACAGCACGTTCACCACGCGCATGGTGTTGATCCGCATCGACTCGCGGCCCCCGGTCGCCCGGTAGACGTCGAACGCGACCGCCTTGTGCTCGGACTCCTCCAGCGCGTGCCACAGCAGCATGGAGCGGATCTCGTTGTCACCCAGCCGCCGCTGCGCCTCCTCGTTCTCCAGCAGCAGCTCGGCGATGGACGCGGTGTAGTGCTCCAGCGCGGAGGTGATGGCCAGTTGGATCCGCCAGGGCAGCAGCTTGGCGGCGCGGATCATCAGCAGGTGGGTGAGCCGGTCCACGAAGTGGGTGGGGTAGCCCAGCTCGTTCAGGCGGTCGTTCAGTGCCCGGTGCTCCCGGCCGTGCGTGACCTCCTGCCCGATGAAGCCGGCGACCTGCGACTTCAGCTCCGGGTCGGTGATCCGGTCGGCGTAGTGCCGCACCGAGCGGATGAAGAAGTCCTCCCCCTCCGGGAACAGCGCGGAGAGCACGGCCACGGTGTGGCTGAGGATCAGGTCACCGTTGGCGTAGTGCCGGTCCAGCGCCCCGGGCGGGTACTCGAACCTGATCCGTCGGGTGCGCACGGGGTACTTGGCGTTCATGCGGAGCTCCTGGCGGTTGCGGGGGCGGTCACGGTGCTGAACCGGTAGTCGTCGAGCGGGAAGTCACGGCTGGCCGCGAAGGCGTGCGCCGAACTGGTCGGGCGCAGGTACGGGGTGTCGCCGTGGTGGTCGAAGTAGTAGCTGTTGGCGGTGGCGCAGTTGTTGGTGTTGAACAGCGAGCCGGCCAGCTTGCGGCGCATCCGCTCGGTCCACCGGCGGCTGGCCTCCGGCCGCACCTCCACGCTGGTCGCGCCGCGCCGGTCCGCCTCACCGATCACCCGCACGATGTGCGCCGACGTGCTCTCCACCAACTGGTGCCAGGTGGCGCCGACCCAGCCGTACGGGCCGAACATCATGAAGTGGTTGGGCAGCCCGGGCATGCTCACGCCCTCGTAGGAGGTCAGCCGCTGCTCGGTGTACGCGGTGGCCAGGTCGAAGCCGTCCCTGCCCCGCACGGGGGTGCGGCGGAAGTTCTCCGGGTCGCTGGCCAGCCGGAACCCGGTGGCCAGGACCAGCACGTCGACGGGCCGTTCCCGGCCGTCGGCGGTACGCAGACCGTCCGGGGTGACCCGCTCGATGGGGTCGGTGACCAGCTCGACGTGCGGCCGGGTGAACGTCCTCAGGTAGTCGGAGGACACGGCGGGGCGCTTGCAGCCGAAGCCGTAGCGCGGGGTGAGCTTGTCACGCAGCTCGGCGTCCGGCACCTGCGAGCGGTACCAGAGCTCGCGCAGCGCACCGGCGATCGCCCGGGTCCAGATCGGCCGGTGCCGGACCACCACGTCGATCAGCACGAACTCCACCGCACGGGTGGCCAGCTCGCGCACCGCCCGCTGGCTGCCCGGCAGCCGGCGGAACAGCCCGCTGACCAGTGCCGGCGTGCCCGGGTCGATCTTGGGCGCGACCCAGATCGGGGTGCGCTGGTATACGTCCAGGTGCGCCACCCGGCCGGCGATCTCCGGGATGATCTGCACCGCGCTGGCCCCGGTGCCCACGATCGCGGCGCGCTTGCCGGCCAGGTCGTAGCCGTGGTCCCAGCGGGAGGAGTAGATGACCTTGCCGGCGAAGTCCGCGAGGCCGGGCAGCTCGGCCGGCTTGGGATCCACGAACGCGCCGATCGCGCTGACCACGAACCGGGCGGTGACCTCGCCGCCGGCCGTGCGCAGCCGCCACAGCTGTTCGTCCCCGTCCCACACCCGCTCGAGCACCTCGGTGTCGAACCGGATCGACCGGCGCAGGTCGTACCGGTCGGCGATGTGGTCGATGTAGGCCTTGACCTCGGCACCGGGAGCGAAGATCCGGCTCCAGTCCGGGTTCAGCTCGAAACTGAACTGGTACACCTGCGCCGGCACGTCCACGGCGATGCCCGGATAAGTGTTGTCCCGCCAGGTGCCGCCGATGTCCGAGGCACGCTCCAGCAGGACGATGTCCTCGATGCCCGCGCGGCGCAGCGCGATCGCCATGCCCAGGCCACTCAGCCCGGCACCGATGATCGCCACGTGGTGGTCGACCGCCATTGACCGACACCTCCCCGCTGTAACTAAGAGCGTCCACCTCAGCTAAACTCATGTAACAAACTAAGTCAAGTCGTAACATCTGTTAAGCTGCGGTCGTGCTCCAGAACGAGGATCTGATCGGCCGGGCACTGGCCGCCGAGCTGCCGGACGACCAGACCGCGAACCGAATTCTGGGCGCCGCTTTCCAGCAGGCGGAGGACTTCGGGCTGCGCCGGTTCACCATGGACGACGTGGCCCGCCGGGTCGGGCTGTCCCGGGTGACGATCTACCGCTACTTCCCCAAGAAGGACGAGCTGATCAACGCGCTGCTCATGATCGAGCTGCGCCGGTTCCTCAACAAGGTGGAGGCGGTCGTCGCCGAGCAGCCCACCCCGTTGTCCAAGCTGGTCGAGGGGCTGCTGTTCTGCCTGAACTTCCTGCGCGCGCACCGGTTGCTGAACCGTCTGCTGCGCACCGAGCCGGAGCTGATCCTGCCGCACCTGACCACCAAGGCCGGGGGCACCGTGCTCGCCGCCGCGCGCGGCTGGGTGGCCATGCAGATACGGGCCGAGGTGGCCGCCGGCCGGGTGGCGATGCCCGACCCGGACGTCGACGTGCTGGCCGAGCTCCTGGTCCGGATCGTGATCTCCTTGACGATCACGCCCGACTCGGTGCTGCCGATGGACTCGCCGGACGACCAGCGCCGGCTGGTCGAGCTCTATCTCGCCCCGGTCGTGGCCGCGTTCCGCCCGCGCGAGGAGAACTAGCGCGGAACGCGCTTGCCGAGCGGGCGCCCAGTTCGGCGCCCGCGGGGAACCCTAGGAAGGGTGGCGGCCCGCGACGGCGCCGCCACCCGGTCGATCACAGGTCAGGGAACCAGAGCTTGATCTCGCGGGACGCCGACTCCGGCGAGTCCGAACCGTGCACCAGGTTGAACTGGGTCTCCAGGCCGAAGTCGCCCCGGATGGTGCCCGGGGTGGCCTTCTCCACCGGGTCGGTGCCGCCGGCCAGCTGGCGGAACGCGGCGATCGCGCGCGGCCCCTCCACCACCGCGGAGACCACCGGGCCGGACGTGATGAAGTCCAGCAGGTCGTTGAAGAAGGGCTTGCCGTCGTGCTCCGCGTAGTGCTGGGAGGCCAGCTCACGGTCCACCGTGCGCAGCCGCAGCGCGACCAGATCGAGGCCCTTCCGCTCGATCCGGGAGATCACTTCACCTACCAGCCGACGGGACACGCCGTCGGGCTTGACCAGAACCAAAGTCCGCTCGCTCACGGTCGCGAAGCCTATCCTGGAGACGGCCGCCCAGGTGCAACACCCGGTGTACACTCTGAACTATGCCCACATCCCGCCCACGTCACATGATCACTCAGACGGACGACGTGGCCGCCGCGCTGGCGGAGGCCAAGCGGCGGTGGCCCGATCTGAGCGACACCGAACTGCTCTACCGATTGATCGCCGAGGGATACCAGGCCATGCGCCGTGACCCGGAGGCACGCCGGGCTCGGATTCTCGCCGGCGCGGGTGCCCTTGCCGGCACCTACGAGCCCGGTTACCTAGAGAAACTCCGCGAGGACTGGCCAGAGTGATCATTCTCGATGCCGCCGTGGTGATCGCCTATCTGGAAGGCAGCGACGACGCACACCACGCGGCGGCGGTCGCCGTAGTCGACGCGCACATCGGCGACGAGACTCTCGGGGTCAGTGCGCTGAACCTCGCCGAGTTGCTGGTTCGGCCGGTGCGCCGCGGCAACTCGGAGCACGCGCTGAACCTGGTCCTGGGCAACCTGGATGTCACGATTGTGCCCATCCTGGGCAGCGATGCACTCCGCTTGGCCGAGATTCGCGCTTCGACCGGGCTCAAGCTGCCGGACTGCTGCGTGCTGCTGGCGGCGGAACGCACCGGCGCCGGCGCCATCGTCACCTTCGACGACCGGCTCCGCGACGCGGCCCGCGGGCACGGCCTGATTGTGCTGCCGCAAAAGACCTAGCGCTGGCTGGGGAGGTCGCCCCGGGCCATCCGGGCGGCCACCTCCCGGCGCATCATCAACAGCGCGTACCAGACCAGGGCGAAGATCACGCCGATCACGCCGATCGGCAGGGACAGCAGCCCGCAGGCGATCAGCGCGCCCTGCAGCACCAGCACGGTCGGCAACGCCCACGACCGGCTCAGGAACCCGCACAGCAGCACCAGGGCGAGAGCCAGCCCGAGCACGGCCACCACGCCGAACCCCCCGCCGCTGTTGCCGAACTTGGCCAGCACCAGCAGCGTCAGCAGCACCACGATCGACTCGAGGATCAGGGTCGCCGCCATCACGCCCCGGAACCCCTTCATCGGGTCGGGCGCCGGCCGCTCGGGAGCGCTCACCCCGGGGCCTTGCCGAGCAGGGTTCGGGCCTCGCCAGCGGTCACCACCGAGCCGGTGATCACCACCGCGCCGCCGCCGAGCACGCCCGCCGGGGTACCGGCGTTGTCCTCGGCCTCGGCGTCCACCTCCTCGGCCAAGCGGACGGCTTCCTCCACCGCGTCGTCCAGCCGCGGTTCCACGGTGACCCGGTCGGCGCCGAACACGGCCACCGCGTCGGCGGCCAGCTCGTCCACGTCCCGCGCCCGCTTCGACGTGCTCTGGGTGACCACGACCTGGTCGAACACCGGCTCCAGCTCGGTGAGCAGGCCGCGCGAGTCCTTCCCCCGGAGCACGCCGACCACCCCGATCACCCGCCGGGAGCCGAACTCGTCGGCCAGCGCGGCGGCCAGCGCGGCGGCACCGTGCGGGTTGTGCGCCGCGTCCACCAGCACCGGCGGCGCGGTGCGCAGCCGCTCCAGCCGGCCGGGCGCGCTCACCCCGGCGAACGCGTTGCGTACCGCGTCCAGGTCCAGCGTGCGCCCGGCACCGGCGCCGAGCAGCGCCTCGGCGGCGGCCAGCGCCACCGCCGCGTTGGCCGCCTGGTGCTCGCCGTACAGCGGCAGGAACACCTCGTCGTAGGCGCCGCCGAGGCCCTGCAGCTTGAGCATCTGGCCGCCGACCGCCTTGTCCCGGCGCAGCACCCCGAACTCCATGCCCTGCCGGGCCACCGTGGCGCCCACCTTCGAGCAGTGCTCCAGCAGGACCTCGGCCACCTCGGGCTGCTGCACGGCCAGCACGGCGATCGAGCCGGGCTTGATGATGCCGGCCTTCTCCGCCGCGATGCCGGTGATCTCCGAACCCAGGTACTCCATGTGGTCGAGGCCGATCGGGGTGATCACCGAGACCGTCCCGTCGGCCACGTTGGTGGCGTCCCAGGAACCGCCCAGCCCGGTCTCGATCACCGCCGCGTCCACCGGCGCGTCCGCGAAGGCCGCGAAGGCCATCCCGGTGAGCACCTCGAACTTGCTCATCGCCGGCTGGTCGTCGGCCCGGCCGGTGTCCACCATCTGGACGTACGGCTCGACCTCCCAGAACAGCTCCACGTACCGGGCCAGCCCGACCGGCTCGCCGTCCAGGCAGATCCGCTCGTCGGCGCGCTGCAGGTGCGGGCTGGTGTACCGGCCGGTACGCAGCCCCACCTCGCGCAGCAGCGCGTCCACCATGCGCGCGGTGGAGGTCTTGCCGTTGGTGCCGGCCAGGTGGACCACCGGGTAGGCCCGCTGCGGGTCCCCCAGCAGATCCGCCAGCGCGCGGATCCGGCCGAGCGACGGCTCGATCTTGCTCTCCGGCCAGCGCCGGTTCAGCGCCGCCTCCACCGCCCGGAACTCGGCCTCCATGTTTTCCTTCGTAACCTCGCGGTTGACGGCGCGCCGATCCTCCGCCGCGACCTCGCGGCGTTGCTGCTCGCCCTGCGAGGTGGCCTGCTTTCCGGCCACCGCCTACGCCTCCGGAAGTGCGGCCAGGCCGGCCCGGATGCGCTCGATGTCGGCCACCGCGGCGTCCCGGCGAGCGCGGATGCCGGCCACTACGTCGGCCGGCGCCCGCTCGGTGAACTTGGCGTTGCCCAGCTTGGCCTCGGTGCCGGCCAGCTCCTTCTCGGCCGCCACCAGGTCCTTGCCCAGCCGGGCCCGCTCGGCGGCCACATCGATGGTGCCCGAGGTGTCCAGCTCGACCCGGACCGGGCCGCCGCCCAGACCCACCTCCAGGGAGGCGGTGGCGGTGAACCCGCCCTCCGGCTCACCCAGCCGGGCCAGCGCGCGGGCCGCCGCCAGCTGCTCGGCGCCCAGCCCACCGGTCACCCGGGCCGGCACCCACTGACCGGGCCGCAGGCCCTGGTCGGCGCGGAACCGGCGGACCTCGGTGACCAGCTTGATCACCGCCGCGACCCGCTCAGCCGCTCCACCATCGGGCCGGCCGGCCTGTGCCGTGATCTTCGGCCACGAGGCGATGACCAGCGACTCGCCGCCGGTGAGCGTGGTCCACAGCTCCTCGGTGATGAACGGCATGATCGGGTGCAGCACCCGGAGCAGCACGTCGAGCACGTTGCCCAGCACGGCCTTGGTGTTTTCCGCGCCCTCGCCCGCGAGCTGGACCTTGGCCAGCTCGAGGTACCAGTCGCAGAACTCGTCCCAGGTGAAGTGGTAGAGCAGCTCGGTGGCCTTGGCGAACTGGTAGTCCTCCAGCAGCGCGTCCACCTCGGTGACCACGGTCGCCAGCCGGTCCAGGATCCACCGGTCCGCGTCGGTCAGCCGGGACGGGTCGATCTCGCCGTCCGGGTCCGCCCCGTTGGCCAGCGCGAACCGGGTGGCGTTCCACAGCTTGGTGCCGAAGTTGCGGGACCCGGCCACCCACTCCTCGGACAGCGCCATGTCGGCGCCCGGGTTGGCCCCTCGGGTGATGGTGAAACGCAGCGCGTCGGCGCCGTAGTTGTCGATCAGCGCCAGCGGGTCGATGGTGTTGCCGCGCGACTTGGACATCTTCTTGCCGTACTGGTCGCGGACCAGCCCGTGCAGGAAAACGTGCTCGAACGGCGGCACGCCGTCCATCGCGTACAGCCCGAGCATCATCATCCGGGCCACCCAGAAGAACAGGATGTCGTACCCGGTGACCAGCACCGACGTCGGGTAGTAACGACGCAGGTCGGCGGTGTCCGCCGGCCAGCCCAGGGTGGAGAACGGCCACAGCCCGGAGGAGAACCAGGTGTCCAGCACGTCGGAGTCCTGGGTCCAGCCCTCGCCGGGCAGCTCCTCGTCCGGACCCACGCAGCGGACCTCACCGTTCGGCCCGTACCAGACCGGGATCCGGTGCCCCCACCACAGCTGGCGGGAGATGGTCCAGTCGTGCATGTTGTCGACCCAGTCGAAGTAGCGCTGCTCCAGCTCCTTCGGGTGGACGGTGACCCGGCCGTCGCGCACCGCGTCACCGGCCGCCCGGGCCAGCGGGGCGACCCGGACGAACCACTGCAGCGACAGCCGGGGCTCGACCACCGTGTCGCACCGGCTGCAGTGGCCGACGCTGTGCAGGTAGGGCCGCTTCTCCGCGACGATCCGGCCCTGGGCGCGGAGCTCCTCGCGCACCGCCTCGCGGGCCACGAACCGGTCCATCCCGTCGAACCGGGTTCCGGAGTTGGCGATGACCGCGCCCTCGTCCATGATCACCGGCATCGCCAGGTCGTGCCGGCGGCCGATCTCGAAGTCGTTCGGGTCGTGCGCCGGGGTCACCTTGACCGCCCCGGTGCCGAACTCCTGGTCGACGTGCTCGTCGGCCACCACCGGGATGCGCCGGCCCACGATGGGCAGCTCGATGTCCCGGCCGACCAGGTGCGCGTAGCGCGGGTCGTCCGGGTGCACCGCGATGCCGGTGTCACCCAGCATCGTCTCCACCCGGGTGGTGGCCACGACGACGCTGTCGTCCCCGTCGCCGTACCGGATGGAGACCAGCTCGCCCTCGTCCTCGGAGTGCTCCACCTCGATGTCCGACAGCGCGGTGCGGCAGCGCGGGCACCAGTTGATGATCCGCTCGGCCCGGTAGATCAGGTCGTCGTCGAACAGCTTCTTGAAGATGGTCTGGACCGCCTTCGACAGGCCCTCGTCCAGGGTGAACCGCTCACGGCTCCAGTCCACCCCGTCGCCGAGGCGGCGCATCTGGCCGAGGATCGCGCCCCCGGACTCGCGCTTCCAGTCCCAGACCTTCTCCACGAACAGCTCGCGGCCGAAGTCGTGCCGGGACTTGCCGTCCACGGCGAGCTGGCGCTCCACCACGTTCTGGGTGGCGATGCCGGCGTGGTCCATGCCGGGCAGCCACAGCGCGTCGTAGCCCTGCATCCGGCGGCGCCGGGTCAGCGTGTCGATCAGCGTGTGGTCCATGGCGTGGCCCAGGTGCAGGCTGCCGGTCACGTTGGGCGGCGGGATGACGATGCAGAACGGCGGCTTGCCGCTGTTCGGATCGGCGCTGAAGTAACCGCGGTCCACCCACCCCTGGTACAGCCGCGCCTCTACCGATACCGGCTCCCAGCGGGACGGTAGATCGGTTCGCGGCTGGGGTGGCAGTGTCTCGGTCACCCCCCAAGTCTACGAGCCGCCCCCCGACCGCCCCGATCGCGTTACCCCCGCCCCCGCTCACACATACCGTGCGTACCCGGCCCACGCGCAATTGCCCGTGTGCCGGCGCCAAGCGGTGTGCACGGGCGACCGCTAACCCTCGCCGGACCACCCGCTGGCGCGGGCGGCGAGGCGGGTGCAGAGGTCGGCGACCGCCGCGTCCGGGTCGTCCGTGCGGGCGGCGGCCAGGCCGACCAGGAAGGCGGTGACCGGGGCGGCGGGGCGGGCCACGCCGTGCGCCACGTCCTTGGTCAGGTCGAGCACCTGGGCGGTGGTGGCCTTCTGGTCGGCCAGGTCGATGCCCAGCTCGGCACAGACCTCCGCGATCCACGTCTCCATGGTGTTCATGCCGGCGAACCTACCCGCTGAACAGCTGCACCACCTTGATCAGCAGCTGCCACACGCCGTACCCGAATGGCACGGCCACCCAGATCCAGGCCAGTGCGGTCAGTGCCGCCCGGCCACCGCTGGGCGTCGTCTCCGGTGCGCTCATGCCGCCCTCCCCGCCTGCACGGCCGTCTCACCGGCGGCCGGCTCGTGGAACCTCGGGTGCACCGGTTTGATCAGCTCATTGCAGATGAACCCGACCACCAGCAGCCCGATCATGATCTGGAACGAGAGGCTGTACAGGTCCGGCCCCTTGAAGCCGGCCTCGGTCCGCCGGTCCGCGATGTAGTTGACGATCACCGGCCCGAGCACTCCGGCCACCGACCACGCGGTGAGCAGCCGGCCGTGGATGGCGCCCACCTCGAACGTGCCGAACAGGTCGCGCAGGTAGGCCGGCACGGTGGCGAAGCCGGCGCCGTAGAAGGACAGGATCAGCATCGCGCAGATCAGGAACACCGGCTTGCTGGCGTTCTCCACCAGATCCAGCGTGAGGTAGAGCAGCGCGCCGACTCCCAGGTACATCCGGTAGGCGTTCTTCCGCCCGATCACGTCCGAGGTGGACGACCAGACGAACCGCCCCAGCATGTTGGCCAGGGACAGGATGGCCACGAAGCCGGCGGCGGCCGCCGCGATCGCCGTGGCGCTGGAGGACCCCCGGAAGAAGTCCTGGTAGATCGGCGCCGCCTTCTCCAGGATGCCGATGCCGGCGGTCACGTTGAAGCAGAGCACCACCCAGAGCAGCCAGAACTGCGGGGTCTTGATCGCGTTGCGCGCGGACACGTTGCCCTTGCTCTCCAGCGGCCGCCGGTGCGCGGTGGCCGGGTCCCAGCCGTCCGGGTGCCAGCCCTCCCGGGGCACCCGGACCAGCAGCCAGCCCATGGCCATGAACACCGCGTACACGACGCCGTGGATGAGGAAGGCCTTGGCGATGCCGCTGGCCTGCGGGTTCGCCCCGGTGGCGCCGAACGCGGCGAGCATCGAGGCGGACCACGGGGAGGCGATCAACGCCCCGCCGCCGAAGCCCATGATGGCGATGCCGGTGGCCATGCCGGGGCGGTCCGGGAACCACTTGATCAGGGTGGACACCGGCGAGATGTAGCCGATGCCCCAGCCGATGCCGCCGACGACGCCGTAGCCGAAGATCACCAGCCAGTACCAGCCGACGTACACGCCCAGTGCCGAGATGAACCAGCCGCTGACGAAACAGCTGGACGAGACCAGCATCGCCCAGCGCGGACCGCGGTGGTCCACGGCGGTGCCGAACAGCGCGGCGGCCAGGCCGAGCATCACGATGCCCAGGACGAACGGCATCGCGCTCAGCGTGCCCTTCAGCGTGCTGTCCGCGAGCATAGTGGACTCGAGGGGTTTCTTGAACACGCTCCAGGCGTAGGCCTGGCCGATGGACAGGTGGATGGAAAGGGCGGCTGGGGGTACCAGCCATCGACTCCAGCCCTCGGGCGCAACGATGCGCTCACGGTCCAGGAATCCAGCTGCGGTCATTGGAGCTGCTCCCTCCGGGCGGATGATGGAATGGTCCCGGCTCCCGCCACGTTACGCATGACGAAATACAGTATGCATACGAGGAGGTGCAAATGGGTCGTCTGATTGCGCGTACCTCGGTGCTGCGGCTGGGGCCGGACGGCGAACGCCGTTCGCCCGATCGCCTGGCCGTCGAGGAACCGCTGGAGCTGCGGGTTAACGGCAAGGCCCTGGCCGTGACGATGCGCACCCCCGGCCACGATGTGGAGCTGGCGCACGGCTTCCTGCTGACTGAGGGCGTTATCAGTGCTGTACCGGATGTAGCCAGCGCGCGCTACTGCGACTCGGTGGACGACCAGGGCCGCAACACCTACAACGTCCTGGACGTGGCCCTCGGGGCGGACGTGCCCCCGCCCGACCCGGGGGTGGAGCGAAACTTCTACACCACCTCGTCCTGCGGGGTGTGCGGCAAGGCCTCGCTGGACGCGGTACGGCTGCGCACCCGCTTCTCCCCCGCCGGGGACGCCATGCTGGTAACCCCCGCCACGCTGTCCACCATGCCGGACAAGCTCCGCGAGGCCCAGAAGGTCTTCGAGAGCACCGGCGGCCTGCACGCCGCCGGCCTGTTCACCGCCGACGGCGAACTCCTCGCCGTCCGCGAGGATGTGGGACGCCACAACGCCGTCGACAAGGTCCTCGGCTGGGCACTCCTGAACAACCGGATCCCCGCCACCGGCACCGTGCTCATGGTCTCCGGCCGGGCGTCCTTCGAACTAACCCAAAAGGCGGTAATGGCCGGCGTCCCCGCCCTGGCAGCGGTCTCGGCACCGTCCTCGCTGGCCGTCGACCTGGCCGAGGAATCCGGCGTGACCCTGATCGGCTTCCTACGCGGCCGATCCATGAACGTCTACACCGGCGCCGCCCGCATCAAACGCTGATCAGGCCCGCCAGGCACGCCCTCGGGGCAACCAACCCGGTACCGCCCGCCGGTACCGCTCGTACTCCTCGCCGAACGTCGCGGCCAACTTCGGCTCCTCGTACCATTTCGCGAACGCCCACATCACCCCGCCCGCGACCAACGCGTAACCCAGCAACACCGGCCGCGCGAGCAACAACGCCTGCCCGAAGATCGCCGCGACCACCGCGAGATACATCGGATTGCGCACATACCGGTAAAGCCCGCCCACCACCAGATGCTCGGTCGGCGCGACCGGCGCCGGCGTCCCCAGCCCTTCGGTGACAAACCGCGCGAACGCGTGAACCAACACGACCACCCCGCCCACCAGCGGCAGGACGCCCAAAAGCCGGGGCGCCGGCCCCCAGCCCCCCGCCTGCCACCCGGTCAGCCACCACGGCACCACCCCGGCCACCGTCCCCGGCGCCAACGCCATGAACACTGAGCTACCACCGGCAGCGCTGAACTTCCTCATGGACGGCCCCAGTGGTCCGCGGCAGCCCCGGGAGGGGCCGGGGCCGGTTCTAAAGATCGACTTGGGCGGGGCCGAGGCGGCTGGTCCGCCACGACCTCGGCGCCGCCCGTTACGTTTCGATGATCATCATGACCTCACGGCCGCCTGGCGGCCCGAAAACGGACCACCAGGTCATGGTGATCATGGACCGACCGCCACCGCCACACCATCCGTCACTCTGGTTGCGTGTCGCCGAACGGACGCGCAGCGTCGAAACAGGTCCTGAATGCCCCGCCTGCCGACCCCGGAGGGGCCGCAGGCGGGGCCTGAGGCTCAGGCGTCCGCTGGCAAGGCCGCACCGAGCGCGGTGTGCTGGAAGCACATAAGCGAGGGAGAACGCCGCCAGCGGGCGCCTGAGCCTCAGGCGCTCCGGTCGCGGCGTTCGCGGCGGGCGGGTTGCCGCGGCACGATGGTGGGGTTCACGTTGTCCCGCACCGTCTTGCCGGTGACCAGCACCTTGGCCACGTCGTCCCGGCTGGGGATGTCGTACATCACCGGCAGCAGGACCTCTTCCATGATGGCGCGCAGGCCACGGGCACCGGTGCCGCGCAGGATGGCCTGGTCGGCCACCGCCTCCAGCGCGTCGTCGGTGAACTCCAGCTCCACGCCGTCCATCTCGAACAGCTTGCGGTACTGCTTGACCAGGGCGTTGCGCGGCTCGGTGAGGATCTGCACCAGCGCGTCCTTGTCCAGGCTGGTCACCGAGGCGACCATGGGCAGCCGGCCGATGAACTCGGGGATCAGCCCGAACTTGATCAGATCCTCGGGCATCACGTCGCCGAAGCTCTCGCTGGCGTCGAGGTCCTTCTTGGAGCGGATCTCCGAGCCGAAGCCGATGCCGCGCTTGCCGGCCCGGTCCGAGATGATCTTCTCCAGGCCGGCGAACGCGCCGGCCACGATGAACAGCACGTTCGTCGTGTCGATCTGGATGAACTCCTGGTGCGGATGCTTGCGGCCACCCTGCGGCGGCACGCTCGCCGTGGTGCCTTCCAAGATCTTCAGCAGCGCCTGCTGCACGCCCTCGCCGGACACGTCCCGGGTGATCGACGGGTTCTCCGACTTGCGGGCGATCTTGTCGACCTCGTCGATGTAGATGATCCCGGTCTCGGCCCGCTTGACGTCGTAGTCCGCCGCCTGGATCAGCTTGAGCAGGATGTTCTCCACATCCTCGCCCACGTAGCCGGCCTCGGTCAGCGCGGTGGCGTCCGCGATGGCGAACGGCACGTTGAGCAGCTTGGCCAGCGTCTGCGCCAGGTAGGTCTTGCCGCAGCCGGTCGGGCCGAGCATCAGGATGTTGGACTTGGACAGCTCCACGCCGTCGCCGCCGTCGCCCCGGCCCTTGTCGCCGGCCTGGATGCGCTTGTAGTGGTTGTAGACCGCCACCGACAGGGTGCGCTTGGTGCTGTGCTGCCCGATCACGTACTGATCGAGGAAGTCGTGGATCTCGGTCGGCTTCGGCAGCTCGTCGAGCTTTACCTCGCCGGCCTCGGCCAGCTCCTCCTCGATGATCTCGTTGCAGAGGTCGATGCACTCATCACAGATGTATACGCCGGGGCCGGCGATGAGTTTCTTGACCTGCTTCTGGCTCTTCCCGCAAAAGGAGCACTTAAGCAGGTCACCGCCGTCACCGATGCGCGCCATGAGTGCGTACCCGTAGTCCCATCCGGCGCACCCGTGCGGCGCGCCTGTCCCGACCGTACTCGTCCAACCCGCTCTTGGGGGAGCACAAAGACTGCCCCAATCGACGAGGGACCTCGGTGAGGCTCCCACGAACGGTATGTCGTGGTTACCGAACCGAGATCCCCCGGCCGCTCAGCCGCCCACTACCGACAGCTTCCGACTCTGGATGATCTCGTCAACTATGCCGTACTCCTTGGCCTCTTCGGCGGTCAAAATCTTGTCCCGCTCGATGTCGGCCCGGATCAACTCGACATCCCGTCCAGTGTGCGTTGCCAGCGTAGTCTCCAACAACCGCCGCATGCGGGAAATCTCCGCCGCCTGGATCTCCAGGTCGGAAACCTGCCCGTAGACGCCCTCGAAGGCCGGCTGGTGGATCAGGATCCGGGCGTTGGTCACGGCCAACCGCCTACCCGGGGTGCCCGCCGCGAGCAGCACGGCGGCAGCCGACGCGGCCTGCCCGAGGCAGACCGTCTGGATGTCGGGCCGGATGTACTGCATCGTGTCGTAGATTGCCATCAACGACGTGAATGATCCACCCGGAGAGTTGATGTACATCGTGATCTCGCGGTCCGGGTCGGTGGACTCCAGCACGAGCAGCTGAGCCATCACGTCGTTCGCCGAGGCGTCGTCGATCTGCACCCCGAGGAAGATGATGCGCTCCTCGAAGAGCTTGTTGTAGGGGTTGGACTCTTTGACCCCGTAGCTGGTGCGCTCGATGAACGAGGGCAGCACGTAGCGACTCTGGGGGGGTTGGAATCCGGTCACTTGCCGCTCCCGTTCCTCTTGTTCCTCGGAAGTCCGTTGGCCCGGCTGATCACCTGGTCCACGAAGCCGTACTCCAGGGCCTCCTGCGCGGTGAACCAGCGGTCCCGGTCGAAGTCCGTCATGATCCGCTCGACCGTCTGCCCGGTGTGCCCGGCGATCAGCTCCGCCATCTCCCGCTTGTTCTGCCGGAACAGCTCGGCCTGGATGCGGATGTCCGACTCGGTGCCGCCGACGCCGGCCGACGGCTGGTGCATCAGGATCCGCACGTGCGGCAGCGCGTAGCGCTTGCCCCGGGCGCCGGCGGACAGCAGGAACTGCCCCATCGACGCGGCCAGGCCCATCGCGTAGGTGGCCACGTCACACGGGATGAGCTCCATCGTGTCGAAGATGGCCATCCCGGCGTTCACCGAGCCACCCGGCGAGTTGATGTAGAGCGAGATGTCCGACTCGGGGTCCTCGGCGGACAGGAGCAACAGCTGGGCGGCGATCCGGTTGGCGATCTCGTCGTCCACCTGCTGTCCCAGCACGATGATGCGCTGCTGCAGCAACCGCTCGTAGACCGAGTCGCCCAGCGTCATCGAGGACGGAGCCGCGGTCCGCAGCTGCGGGACCCTCGGATTGGATGGGTACTGCGTCACGTCTGCCTGCTTTCCTGTTCGGTGTCCGCTCAATGCCTTGGAACGACGGTTCCGACCCTAACCAGCTTGCTGCCGGCCCACCCGGATTGGCTCGTCCGTTCGCTCAGAGCACACGGACGAGCCACCGCCCGGGGGTGGATCAGGCCTTCGCCCCGGCGGGTTCCTCGGCCTTCTCGCCGGTCTGCTCGGCATCGTCCTGGGACTCGGCGGTCTCGTCGCCGCGCTCCGCGCCGCTGAGGAACTCGGAGAGGTCCACCTCGGCACCACTCGAATCGGTCACCTTGACCTGGCGCACCACGCTGTCCAGCGCCTTGCCGCGCCGGACGTCGGCCTCGACCGCGCCCAACTGGCCGGCCTGCTGCGCGCGCTGCACGAACTCTTCGGGGCTCATCCCGAACCGCTGCGACTGCGCCACGATCTGCTCGATCAGCTCGCTCTCGGTCACCTGCACCTCGGCGGCCTCGGCGATCGCGTCCAGCAGCAGCTGCGTCTTCACCGAACGCTCGGCGTTCTCCCGGGCGTCCGACTCGAACTTCTCCTTGGTCAGCCCCTGCTTCTCCAGGAACTCGGCCAGCCGCGCCTCGTCGTGGTCGAAGGCGTGCACCACCTCGTGCGTGCGCGACTCGGTCTCCGCCGCCACGATGCCCTCCGGCAGCGGCACCTCGGCCGCCTCCAGCAGCGCCTCCAGCACCTTCTCCCGGGCCTGCTGGGTCTGCCGCACCCGCTTGCTCTCGGTGAGCTGGCGGCGCAGGTCGGCGGTCAGCTCGTCCAGCGTGTCGAACTCGCTGGCCAGCTGGGCGAAGTCGTCGTCGGCCTCGGGCAGTTCGCGCACCTTCACGGAGGTGACCTTGACGGTGACCTCGGCGTCCTTCTCGGCGTGCTCGCCGGCGACCAGCTTGGTGGTGAAGGTCTTGGACTCGCCCCCGGACAGCCCGGTGATCGCCTCGTCCAGGCCCTCGATCATGCCGCCCGAGCCGACCTGGTAGGACATTCCGCTGGTCTGGGCCTCCTCCAGCGCCTCGCCGTCCACCTCGGCGGCCAGGTCGATGGAGACGAAGTCGTCCTCGGCGGCCGGCCGCTCCACCCCGGTGAGCGTGCCGAACCGGCCACGCAGCTGGTCGAGCTGCTCGGTGACCTCCTCGTCGGCCACCTCGGGCGCGTCCACCTCGACGGTGATCGCGGCGGCGTCCGGCAGGTCGAACTCGGGCCGGATGTCCACCTCGGCGGTGAACGCCACCTGCTCGCCGTCCTTCAGCTCGGTGACCTCGATCTCCGGCTGGCCGAGCACCCGCACCGAGCCGGCGATGACCGCCTCGCTGTACTTCGCCGGGATGGCCTCGTTCACCACCTCGTCGAGCACCACGCCCCGGCCCAGCCGCGCCTCCAGGATGCGCGCCGGGGCCTTCCCCTTGCGGAAGCCGGGGATGTTCACCTGCTGGGCGAGCTTGCGGTATGCGCGGTCGAAGTTCGGCTTGAGCTCGTCGAAGGGCACCTCGACGTTGAGCTTGACGCGCGTCGGGCTGAGCTGCTCGACGGTGCTCTTCACTTGATCTCCTCGTGCGGATGACATGCTGGCGGAGCCGGAACCCGGTCCTACCGGGCGGCCGGGCGCTCGCCGAGGGCCGCCGGAGGGGTGCCGTTGCTCGGACCCACGCGGGGTCTTTGTTCGAGTCTAGGCGACAACGCTCCCCGATCCACCGCTGGCCACGCCGGAACGACACCAGGACATGCCTCAGCTCCGTTGTCCGGCGCCGAGGACGCAGTCGCCGCAGACGCCGCCGCCGGGCACCTTGTAGTACAGACAGCAGGAGCGACGGCGGAACGCCCAGCTCGGCGCGAGCGCGCCGGCACCGGCCAGCGGCCCGGCCCGCAGCAGCTCCGCGACCTCGCCCAGGGCGGCCGCGGCCGCTTCCGGCCGGGCGCGCGCGACCAGCCTCCCGGCGGCGGCCAGCGCGGAGGCGGCATTGCCGCGCAGGGTGCGGGGCGACGCGCCGGACACCTCACGGGTGATCGCGGCCAGCGGCTCGAGGTGACCCGTCACCAGCGCTTCGAGGCCTGCGTCGGCGTCCGAGAACCGCTCGGCGGACTCCCACATCGGCAGCACGCCGCTCACCGCCGGCCGCCAGTGCAGCGTGTCCGGCGACCACTCCGGCACCCTCCGGTGCACCGAGGCGACCGCGAGCACCGGGGAAACCAGGCGCGCGGCCAAGCCCTGCTGGGCGATCGAGCCGGCGATCCGCAGGTCGGCGGCCCGGGACGCTTCGATGCCCAGCGCGCCGGCGACCAGCCGGACCCGTTCGGCCATCGGCTCCGGCCGCTCGTAGAAGTCCCGCCACGGGCGCCAGGAGTCGTCCACCACCTCCGCCGGGTTGGCGCTGACCGCGAAGAACGGCCCGATGTCGGCGACCTCCTCGAGCGCCGCCCGCACTTCCGGTTGCTCCGTCATGCTCCCGTTCCCCGTATCGCCGCCGCCGGCGCCTCGGCCAGCGCGGCCGCGACGGCGAACACGCCGGCCATCCAGACCAGCTCCAGCGCCACCCGGCCGGTGAGCCGGGGGTTGCCCTCGGCCAGCCGCCGCCTCGTCCACCAGCCCAGCCCGAGCACCACGGCGAAGCCGGCCGCCTTGGCCAGCACCAGGCGGCCGTACTCGCTGTCCAGCAGGGCCGAGGGTGCCGGCAGCTGGAAGGCCGCGCTGAGCACGCCGGTCAGCAGCACGCACCCGGCACAGTAGCCGGCCAGCCGGGAGAACCGGGGCAGCGCGAGGTCGGTCAGGAGACCCGGCCGGCCCCGGCACACCAGCGCCAGCGCGGCCAGCCCGCCCGCCCACAGGCAGGCCGCCGCGACGTGCACCGCGAGCACCGGCACGGCGGTGCCGTGGCCCAGGTGGCCGCCGGCGTGCCCGGTGACCGGCCCGGCGACCACGCCGAGCAGCGCGAACCCGATCACCGGTTCCGGCTGGCCGAGCACCCCCGGTTCGGCGCGCCCGCCCGCGCTCGCCCGGAACGAGACCAGCCGGGTCACCGCGACCAGCAGCGCGCAGCCGAGGGTGAGCAGCAACGCCCGGCCGGCGGCCACCTCGGTGGCGAAGTCGGCCAGCACACCCGGCCGCAACCGGAACGCGTCCACGCCGCCGGCCTCCGCCGCCCCCAGCCACAGCGCGAGCAGCGCCGCGCCCGCCCAGGCGGCACCGGTCAACCCGCCGAGCGCGGCGGTGCGGCGGGCCACCGCCCGACCGGCCGCCCGATCCGCCGGGCCGGCCCTCCGATCCGCCCGACCGGCCGCCCGATCCGGCGGCGCGGACCGCCCCTGGCCGGTGAGGAACGGCGCGACGGCCAGTCCGACCTGCAGCGCGCCGATCCCGTCGACGGCCAACCTGGCGAACAGCACCTCGCGCGCTCCTTTCGATCCCACCCCCCCCCCCCCCCCCCCCCCCCCCCCCCCCCC